>CAMBYS010000022.1 GCA_945872165.1 uncultured Clostridia bacterium
ATCCGCATTTGTAGAAATAGTCAAAATTTTCGACTTTTCAGATACGCCCTAATATACCGAAAGACCAAAGGCTCCCTCAGAGGAGGGAGCTGTCGCCGCAGGCGACTGAGGGAGTAGCATCGCAGTTTCAAGTCTGCACAGAGATATGGTTGATACAGCAGTCTTACGCTTCCTCTACCGAACAATAGGTTCCGCATACCACGCCCACAACCTTGCCAGCCAGCAGCTGTCCGGTAAACGGTGTATTGCTGGACTTGGACTTGTACTCCGTATAGGTAACCTCCGCATCCCAGTCTGCAATCATCAGCTCTGCACGATTGCCTTCCCGGATCTCCTTGCCGGTCAGACCATAGAACTGTGCCGGATTCTGGCTCATGGCACGCATCAGCTGCATGGGTGTCAGACGACCGGTGCGAACCAGTACGGAATTGAGCACGGAAAATGCGGTTTCCAGACCGGTGATGCCGGACATAGCCTGGGCAAAGGGACGGTTTTTCTGCTCTTCGGTATGGGGTGCATGGTCGGTTGCAATCATATCAATCGTGCCATCCACCAGACCGGCAATCAGGGCCTGACGGTCTGCTTCCGTGCGTAGGGGCGGATTCATGCGTGCATTGACGCCGAACTCCAGCACATCCTCTTCTGTCATAGTCAGATGGTGCGGCGTAGCTTCCGCATGGATGTCTGCACCACGGGCCTTGCCCTCCCGGATTAACGCAACGGAACGTCCGGAGCTGACATGCTGGAAGGCAACCCGTGCACCGGTGAGCAGTGCAAGCTCAATATCCCGGGCAATCATTTCTTCCTCTGAGGCACGCATGGCACCAAAGACACCGAATTTCTTTGCGGCTTCACTGCCATAATTGACACCCGGAGACAGCACATACGCCGGGTCCTCTTCATGGAAGGACAGGGGGACACCCAGCTGCTTTGCCTTCAGCATGGCCTGATAGCACAGTCTGCCGCTGGTCAGGTTGATGCCGTCATCGGTAAAGCCCGGTGCGCCTGCCGCATGCAGGGTTTCAAAATCCGTCAGTTCTCTGCCCTTTAACTCTTTGGTAATTGCACAGGCCTGCAATACATGAATCGGTACCTGTGCCGCCTTATCCTGTACATATTCCAGTGTCTGCAGGTTGTCACATACCGGCTTGGTATTTGCCATGCAGACAACCGTGGTGTAGCCGCCTGCAATGGCAGCTTCCGTACCGGTAAAGATATCTTCCTTTTCGGTCTGGCCCGGATCACGGAAATGGACATGGACATCCACCAGACCCGGGGAAATGGTGCAGCCGGTGACATCCAGCACCTGTGCACCGGTAATCGGAGGAATCTCCGGCGCGATGCGGTGGATCAGTCCGTCATCACCGATGAGAATATCCGATTTTTTGTCCGTATCGGTATACGGGTCAAGAATGGTTCCGTTTTTGAGTAATAACATAAAAAAATCCTCCTTAGGGGTTCTTTGTGTCAGTGAGGGAGAATAAAATGAGAAACAGCAAAGCAAAGGGCAAGCTGTGCAAGGAAAATCAGCGGAATACCGATCATAAACCGTTTGTGCAGGGTTTTATGCCGGATAATCTGCATGGTCAGGTACATGCCCGGACAACCGCCCAGTATGCAGAGCAGGAAAAGTGTTTTTTCCGGTATGCGCCATGCACCGTTTATGGCAGCCAGCTTGTCCCATATGGTGATGACAATGGCAATGAGGTTGACAGCAATCAGCCAGTAGGACAATACATGCATAAAATGTGTCTCCTTTGAAAAAATAACAGAATTTAACGGCGAAGGTTGTTATTTGGCAGTCTATCGTGTATAGTAATACATAGAGTTTTGTCGAAGGGCAAAAAAATGAAACAAAGACAGGAAGTAAGGTAAAATGGGAAAGAAGTGGATTGCCTGCCTGATGGCACTGCTGCTGGTATGCGGCAGTATTCCGGCACAGGCAGCAGCACCGGAACTGACCTCACAGAGCGCCTGTGTTATGGATGCGGATACCGGTGAAATTTTGTACGAAAAGAATGCACAGCAGGAATTGCCGATGGCTTCGGTTACCAAGACCATGACGGCATTGGTAGTGCTGGAGCACGGTGACCTGACCGCCACCACCACTGCCACAGCAGAAGCACTGGCAACGGTGGATCTGGATTCCACCCGTGTGGGCTTTGAGGCCGGAGAACAGCTCACCATAGATGAGTTGATGTACTGCATGCTGGTGTATTCCGCCAATGATGCCGCCAATATTCTGGCAGCAGCAGTGGGCGGTTCTGTGGACCAGTTCGTTGCCATGATGAATGAAAAGGCGGAAGAACTGGGCTGTACCCATACCCATTTTGTCAATCCCAATGGACTGGATGCGGATGGGCATTACACCTGTGCACAGGATCTGGCAGTGATTGCCCGGGCAGTCAACCAGTATCCGGAATTTACCAAATATTCCGGCGCCACCTCCTATACCCTGCCGGCAGACAATGTGATTCAGGCAGGCTGGCAGATTTATACCAAGGTGGATATGCTGGACAAGAGCAAGCAGACCTATGATGCCCGGGTCTATGCCGCCAAAACCGGCTGGACCACCAATGCCCACAATACCTTTGTGGCATGCGCGAAAACGGCGGATGGTTCCAATGTTATTGTAACCCTGCTGAACTGTCCTGTAAAGAACGGTATTTTTACTGAAACCACAGCACTGCTCAATTATGCGGAAGCCCAGTATCCCAAGCTGACTGTGACAGCGGACAGCTATCAGGAGCAGGCAAAGGATGCGGCAAAACAGGCAGGGGTACGGCTGGATACCGATGCGCTGGAGGATTTCACCATCCGCCTGCCCAAGGGACTGACAGCGGAAAACCTTACCTATACCTGTGATGCGGAACAGAATGTGATGCAGGTATCGGTTGCAGAGGAAAGCCGGGAAGCTTATCAGAAGGAAACCGGACGGGATGGCACACAGCCATTGCTTTCGATTCCGGTCCAGCTGAAGCAGGGGATTACCAAATCCAAGCAGACCGCCGAACAGACCTCTGAACCCCAGAACAGCGGACTGACACAGCAGCTGACCGCAGCGCTGGAGGGCCTGCCCACGCCGGTACGGGATATTGTCCTGGCAGCTGCCGTTGTGATAGGTGCGATTGTCCTGCTGCTGGTGCTGCTGTTCCTGCTGGGCTTGTACCGCCGGATCAAAAAACGCGGCCAGATGGAACATCCGATCAAAAAATAAGGAAGAAGTCTCCCTCAGGACGAGGGAGGCTTTTTTTCACTCCTGCACTTCAATGTCACCGTATTTGCCGCGGATCAGTCCCAGCAGGTCATCCGGCTTGAGGTCAATCTGAAAGCCGATCCTGCCGCCGGAGATAATCACAGAGGACAGCTCCTTTGCGGAATCACTGAGCACGGTAGGAAACTGTTTTTTCATGCCGATGGGACTGCATCCGCCCCGGATATAGCCGGTCAGCTGGTTGATTTCCTTCACATGAATCATCTGCACGGATTTTTCGCCCACAGCCTTTGCTGCCTTCTTCAGGTCCAGCTCTGCTGCCACCGGGATGACAAAGACATAATGCCCGCCGGATTTGCCCACCGTGACCAGTGTTTTATACACACGCTCCAGGGGCTGGCCAATGGCTGCGGCAACGGTCAGACCGTCCACATGCTCGCCGTCCGATGGATAGGAATAATGCTGATAAGGGATCTTTTTCCGATCCAGAATGCGCATGGCATTGGTTTTGATTTCTGCCATAAATCAGGCCTCCTGATATTTGATAGTTGCTACAGGGATATTATACACTAAGACGCCAAAATTTGAAACACAGATTTCCCCGGCAGCGGGAAAGAGGGCGGGGAGGAGGTTTTACAACAATGCATTGTTGTCTGATTTTGGCATACAACCGGAGCTTACAACGGTACGTTGTTGTCTGGAAAATGAAAGGAGAAAAGCCTGCCGGAGGACGGTGCGTGTGCATTGTGCATGGAAACAGAAGATGCACGCAAAATGCTTGCGTGCACGTGCACAGTATTGTATAAGTTGAGTTGTGCACGTGCCCGCATTTTGTATAAACTGCGAATTTACATTTAAAGTGCAGAGGCGTATACTGACAATAACAAATGAAAGACAGATAACCGGAAACGGTTGGCATACAACAACAGCAAAGTCGTACATACAACAAAAAGAAAGGTACAGACAAGCAGGAGGGATGGAAAAATGAAACGCATGTCCTCGTCGCTCAGAGCGAAGGAAGAGTTTATGATGATGTGCCGTGAGGGTATTTATCAGGCCGGTGAGCGCCTGCCTTCCGAGACCAAAATGGCACAGCAATTTGGCATCAGCCGCGAGACCTGGCGCGCATCGCTGGAGCTGCTTCGCCGTGAAGGCATCATTTATTCCAAGCATGGCGTTGGCACATTCCTCATGGAGGTTTCCGCCAAGACGGAAAATGACCTGACCCGCCTGTGCTCCATCAGTGAGATGATCCGTCAGGCAGGCATTTCAGAAGGCCGCAGCAGCTATACCACCGGTCTGACCATTCCCAGCCAGGAGGTTGCCTCCGCACTGGGCGTAAAGCATGGAATCAATGTATTTTATGTCAACCGCACCCGGTATACCAAGAGCGGAGAACCTATCTGCTGCAGCATGCATTACATGCCGGTATACCTGGCGGATGAGCTGGACCCGCTGCATATGCCGGATTCCCTGTTCTCTTATTTTGAACGACGTAAGGGCATCTTTGTCAGCCGTTCCTCCGCAAGGGTTGTGATCCCGTCAGAGGATGATCCGCTGGCCATGCAGCTGCGCAGCGGCGGAACCATGCAGATTCTCGGCATGGAACAGCAGCATTTTGATTCCCGGGGCAATCCGGTGCTGTACACGGTGGACTACCTGCGCAGTGAGATTTTCAATTTTTCCATCACCCGTATCCGGGAAAAGTAAGCTTACCCTGTGATTTAGCTTTTCGCTCTCCTATCTCTATATGCCCCGCATGGCCTTCGTGCTGTGCGGGGTGCTCTCTTTTTGGAGGGAAAAGATGTGCATGATATCTCAGATGGTAAATGAAAAGGCTTTGGAGCAGTCCGTTTTCCCTGCCGGCTGAGAGTTCCATGAAAGGATACCGTCAAAAGCCTCCCTGTTTCGAGAGTTCTCTCTGCATACGCATGCAAAAAAAGCCCCGGACAGTCAATCCGGGGCTTCGTTGTGTTTCTTGTTGGATTACTCGATGACACGGAAGGAGATGACACCTTCTACTGCCTGCAGAGCAGCCTTGGTCTCATCAGACAGCTCATCATTGGTTTCCATGATGGTGTAGGCAACCTCGCCGCGCGGACGGCTGCCCATGTTCTCGATGTTGATGCCTCTGTCGGACAGAACGGTGGACAGCTTGGCGATCAGATTCGGAATGTTGCGATGCATGATGCAGATACGGATGTCAGCTTCACGCGGTACCTTCAGGTTCGGGAAGTTGACCGAGTTGCGGATGGTACCCTTTTCCAGATATTCCATCATTTCCTCTGCTGCCATTCTCGCACAGTTGTCCTCACTCTCCGGAGTAGAAGCACCCAGATGCGGCAGGCACAGGGCATTCGGCTGAGCCAGCATTCTCTCGGAAGCAAAGTCGCAGCAGTAGCATGCAATCTTGCCGGATTCCAGACCTTCGATGACAGCATCCTCATCGCACAGACCGTCACGGGCAAAGTTCAGAATGCGAACGCCATCCTTCATCAGGGCAATGCCTTCACGGCTGACAATGCCGCGGGTGGAATCCATCAGCGGAACGTGTACGGTAATATAATCGGAGTTCGCAAAAATTTCATTCAGATCAGCGGTATAACGCACGCCGCGCTGAATCTGCAGCGCAGCATTGACAGACAGGTATGGGTCATAGCCGATAACCTCCATGCCCAGTGCCAGAGCGGCATTGGCAACGCGGACACCGATGGCACCCAGACCGATGACGCCCAGAGTTTTGCCGGCAATTTCCGGACCGGCAAAGTTGGACTTGCCCTTTTCCGCCATAGCGCCGATCTTGTCGCCATTGCCTGCCAGGGTCTTTACCCAGTTTGCACCGCCTACAATGTTGCGGGAGGACAGCAGCAGGGCACACAGAACCAGTTCCTTTACGGCATTTGCATTGGCACCCGGGGTGTTGAATACAACAATACCGTTTTCTGTGCACTTATCCAGCGGAATGTTGTTGACGCCGGCACCTGCACGTGCGATGCACTTCAGATTCTTCGGGAATTCCAGATCATGCAGCTTGGCGGAACGCACCATAATGGCATCATAATTCTCAAAATCCTCCGAGCAGGTATATGCTTCCGGCTTGAGCAGGCTGAGGCCCGCATTGGAAATCTTATTGAACAGCTTTACCTGATACATTGGTATCATTCTCCCTTCAAAAAATACCGCCGCACCACCGGAGTGGAATGCGGCGGATATTGCAACAGATGTAACTTAGTTGTTCTTCTCGAACTTCTGCATGAAGTCGATGAGGTATTCAACGCCTTCCACCGGCATTGCATTATAGATGGAAGCACGCATGCCGCCAACCAGACGATGGCCCTTCAGGTTGGACATGCCAGCCTCGATGGACTCCTTGATGAACTTCTTATCCAGTTCTTCATCACCGGTGCGGAAGGTGACGTTCATGCGGGAACGGGATTCCTTCTGTGCAGCGCCCTGGAACAGCTTGGAGGAATCCAGATAGTCATACAGCATGGAGCTGCGCTTGTCAGCCAGCTTTGCCATAGCTTCTACGCCACCCATTTCTTCAACCCACTCAGCTACCAGCTTCATCATGTAGATGGAGTATGTAGGAGGCGTGTTGTACATGCTGTTCTTGCTGGAGGTCAGTGCATAGTCCAGCAGTACCGGCATGTTTTCACGGTAATGACCCATCAGGTCCTCACGGATGATGACAACTGCCATGCCTGCCGGGCCCATGTTCTTCTGTGCGCCGGCATAAATCAGGCCATACTTGGAAATGTCAACCGGCTTGGACAGGATGTTGGAGGACATATCAGCAACAACCGGTACCTCGCCTGCATTCGGGTCATAATGCCATTCGGTACCGAAGATGGTGTTGTTTGCACAGAAGTAGAAGTAATCTGCGGTGGGATCCAGGGTCAGCTGCTCCTGGGTGGGAACCCAGGTGAAGTTGTCAGCCTCAGAGGTTGCGGCGATCTGTACGGTGCCGAACTTCTTTGCTTCCTTCATGGCATTGCGTGCGAAGTTGCCGGTAACAGCATAGTCAGCCTTGCCGGTTACCATCAGGTTCAGCGGGATTGCGGAGAACTGCATGGTAGCACCGCCCTGCATAAACAGGATCTTATAGTTATCCGGGATATTCATGACACGGCGCAGCACATCCTGTGCACCGTTGATGATATCATCGTAGTATTTGGATCTGTGACTCATCTCCATGACGGACATGCCGGAGCCTTCATAGTTAAGCATCTGTGCTGCGGCTTTTTTCAGAACCGGCAGCGGCATCATGGACGGACCTGCCGAAAAGTTGTAAATTCTTCCATCGGACATGAGAATCGTACCTGCCTTTCAAAATATGCGGGGGAACCGGTGTGCGTGCGGGAACCCCTCACTGTTAGCGATTCACATTACTAAAATGTGTTATGTTCCTATTAAATCGCATTCAGGGCGGCGTTGTCAAGATGCTCCGGGCGTTTTCATCCGTCTGCTGTATTTTATGGGATACCGGGCGGTTTTTTTGTCTATTTTTGCAGGGAACAGAGGGGAGACTTGCAGCAAACAACAAAAAAACAACAATTGTTCCCCGCGTTATGCAGACCTGACCGGCGTAAGCTGTATACAATGGGCAGGAAAAATGAAAGCTGTTCCCGGGATAATCTTCAAAAATCCGTCAATGTGCACCCCGAAGCCTGCCGGAATCCACGGAAAAACAGTCGATTGCACCTTGTTCCCGGAGGGAAAAAGGCATATAATTAAAAAACATGCCGGAACATACCATGGACTGCCATGCAATCCGGTGTTATAATAGAGGAGAAATAGAGAGCAATATCATATCTGTTCGATTTCAAGCAGGAGGATAGACATGTTTGAATTTGTAAATGACAAAACACTGGCTGAATATGAGGCATTTAATATGAGCCATCCCTTCGGCCATTTTGCACAGTCCAAGAAGTGGGCAAACCTGAAGGACAACTGGAAGTGGGAAGCGATCATTGTGCGGAATGAAGAGGGCAAAATCTGCGGTTCTCTGGCAGTGCTCATCCGCAATCTGCCCCATATGCCCTGGACACTGATGTATGGCTGCCGTGGTCCGGTTTGTGATCCCCATGACCGGGCTACCATGGAGCAGCTGATTGCCGGTGCCCGCCAGCTGGCAAAGAAGTACCATTCCTATGTGCTCAAGATTGACCCGGATGTCTCCATTGAGGACAAGGAATTTATTGCGGAGCTGGAACACCTGGGCTTTAAAAATGCCACCGGTGACGGCAAGAACTTTGAGGGCATTCAGCCGAACTTCGTATTCCGCCTGGATGTATCCCAGATGAACAGCAAGAAGATCTTCACCGCTGAGCCGGGTGAAGCCTTTGATATCACCGTGGAGGATACCCAGGGTGAGGATGCCATCATGCATTTTAAAACCGATACCCGTACCAAGGTACGCAAGGCAATCAAGCGGGGTGTCAAGATCAAGCTGGTAGGCAAGGAAATGATGCCCTTCTTCGCCAAAATGATGATGGAAACCGGCCTGCGTGACGGCTTTGTCACCCGCCCGGCAAGCTATTTTAACAAGATGCTGGATGCCATGGGGGAAAATGCCCGCCTGTATATGGCATTCTATGAGGATAAGCCGATTGCAGGCACCCTTGCCATTTACTATGGCGACAAGGTATGGTACCTGTATGGCGCATCCGCAAACGGCACCAAGGAATTTGATGTGCGCAAGCTGATGCCGAACTATCTGCTGCAGTGGATGATGATTCAGTGGGCACTGGAGAAGAAATGCCGCATTTATGACTTCCGCGGTGTTTCCGGTGATCTGACCCCGGACAATCCGCTGTATGGTCTGTACCGCTTCAAGAAGGATTTCAACGGCGATCTGGTACAGTTTGTAGGTGAATATGACTTGGTATTCAATAAGCCGGTACATTTTGCCGTTGTTCATGGACAGTCTACTTACCGCAACCTGCGCCGCAAGCGCTTCCTGAAGAAGAATGCCGCACTGGATACCTCCAAGCCGAAGAACCTAACCGGTGACCATCGCGGCGAAAAGAAGGAAGAGCCGAAGAAAGAGAACAACACCGACGCAAAGCCGGAAGAAAAGTAAAGGGTGCAACCGGGATGAAGAAATTCGTCATAGAAAAAGACAAGCTGGCGGCCAATTCCCGCCGGATTCAGGAAAAAGCCGGTGTGCCGGTGATTGCCGTACTAAAGGCAGACGGCTATGGCTTCGGCATGGAGCAGATGGCAAAGGTGCTGCGGGAAACCGGTATCCGAATGTTTGCCGTCACCGAACCGGGAGATGCAACCCGGCTGCGGGAGCTGGGCTACACCGAAGAGGACATTCTGGTCATGCGCTCCACTGCCATGGCGGATGAGGTCTATGAGGTGGTGCAGGCTGGCGCCATTGCCACTGTGGGCTCGCCGGAGGCGGCTTATTGCCTGAATGAAGTGGCAAAGGGCTGCGGCATGCAGGCCCGTGCTCATGTGAAGCTGGATACCGGCATGGGACGGTATGGCTTCCTGCCGGATCAGTATGAAGAGCTGAAGCTGGTATATACTTCCTGTGAGGGCATTCAGGTTACCGGTATTTATACCCATTTCCATTCCGCCTTTGCCAATGAGGCGGCAACCCGTGCACAGTACAAGCAGCTGTGCGACATCACCCAGCGGCTGAAAGCCGACGGCATTGACTGCGGCATGCGCCATGCCGCCAATTCCTCCGGTGTGTTCTGTTATGATGACATGATGCTGGATGCGGTGCGTGTGGGCTCTGCCTTTACCGGACGCATTCCGGCAAAGACCTCCACCGGATTGTCCCGTATCGGCTATCTGGAGAGCCGGGTCATTGAGCTGCGCACCGTGCCCAAGGGTCATACCTTTGGTTATGGCGCAGGCTATGTGGCAAAGGATGCCACCCGTGTGGCAGTGGTGCCGGTAGGCTATACCGACGGCTTTTCGGTAGAAAAGAAAAAAGACCTGTACCGCTCCCGGGATATTCTGCGTTATGTCCTGGCGGAACTCAAAAAAGGAAGAGGCAAGGGCAATATCTATATTACCATCAACGGTCAGCGTGCCCGGGTGATGGGACATGTGGGTCTGTGCCATGTCTCCTGTGATGTGACCGGACTGGATGTACACAATGGCGATACCGCTATTCTGGATGTCAATCCATTGTATCTCAGTCCGCTGGTACCCAAGGAATATGTCTAGTTTCTATCAACAGTTAAAAAAACAGGCGGCTGGCAAAGCCGCCCGTTTTCATATGCCCGGACACAAAGGACGTCCGGTTTTGCCGGAGCTCAACCATCCCTTTGCCATTGATTACACCGAAATCGAAGGCACCGGCAATTTATATGAAGGGGATGAGCCCATCCTGTCCGCAGAACAGGCAGCGGCGCAGTATTACGGCGCACAGGACTGCCTGTTTCTGACCGGAGGCTCTACCCAGGCGCTGATGACAGCCATCGCCGCTGCCGTACCGGCAGGGGGCACACTGGTCATTGACCGCAACTGCCATAAATCCGCCACCCATGCCATGGCGCTGCTGGATTTGACACCGGTATTCGTGGTGCCGGAACCATTGGATGATACCGGTCTGCCGGGACTGCTGGCTCCGCAGGCTGTGGAAAACGCCCTGGCACAAACCCCGGAGGCTTCTGCTGTGCTGGTTACCAGCCCGAATTATTACGGTGTGATGCAGGATATTTCCGCATTGGCAGATATCTGCCACAGTCATGGGATTCCGCTGCTGGTGGATGCCGCCCATGGTGCCCATCTGAAGGCAGCCGGAAGAAAATCTCCCATAGAGGAAGGTGCTGATCTGGCGGCGGTGAGCACCCATAAGACCCTGCCGGCACTGGGACAGAGCGCTTTGCTGCTGTCCTCCGGACGCATCCCCTGGGAAACCCTGCTGGAGACCGCGCCCATGTTCGGCACCTCCAGCCCGTCGTATCTGCTGCTGGCATCCATTGACCTTGCCCGGGCATGGCTGGAAGGAGAAGGTGGGGAAGCCTATGTCGTCTGTGCCCGGCGGGTTGCCGCTTTGCGGCAGGAGATCGACCGGACAACGGTATTTTCCGCTTTGACGGAAACCGCCGCACCCCTGGACCCCTGCCGTCTGACCATCTGCTGCCGGGGAACCAATGTGACCGGACATCAGCTGAATGCCATTCTGCATGAAACATTCGGCATTGATGTGGAGATGTCTGACCGCGACCATATCGTGTGCATCTGTACCGGAGCAGATACGCAGCGGGATTACGCACGGCTCATGGGAGCCCTGCGGGACAAACAATTTGCATTGAAACCAGCCGAGCCCAAACCATTGCTGCCCTTTCCGACACCGGAGCGGGGATGTTCCCTGCGGCAGGCATGGTTTTCCAAAAACATCAAAATTCCCTTGGAACAGGCAGAAGGACGGATCTGTGCCCGACCGGTGACACCCTATCCTCCCGGCGTGCCGCTGCTGTATCCCGGAGAGCGGATTCGGCAAGTTCACATTGAATTTCTGCGTGCCGGATGGTATACTGATAAGGAACCCATCTGTGTGATGGAGGAAGCTGATGCGGAAAGGAATCGCTGCTGATGACGTTTGAAAGCCTGCTGGGCAATGACAGCTTAAAACAGGCCTTGCAGCATGCACTGAAGGGACGATTTCCCCAGTCCATTCTGCTGACCGGTCCGACGGGAATCGGCAAGCTGACGGCGGCACGGATTCTCACCGCAGCACTGCTGTGTCAGAGTAAGGGAGATAAACCCTGCGGCATCTGTACTGCCTGCCGGAAGGTGGAAGGCAATCTGCATTCAGATGTCACACTTATTGATGCAGGGGACGGGGAAATCAAGGTGGATACTGCCCGTGCTATCCGGTCTGCCAGTGCGGTACTGCCCGGAGATGGCAGCTGCCGTGTATTTCTCATCCGTCACGCACAGAATATGAATGTATCCGCTCAGAATGCCCTGCTCAAGGTGCTGGAAGAACCGCCTTCTTATGTATTTTTCATCCTGATGACGGAAAATGCCGGCGCAATCCTGCCAACGATTTTATCCCGCTGCACCCGATTTGCTTTGGCTCCATTGGGACAAGAGGAAGTTTTGCAGCTGCTGCGGCAGCATTATCCAGATAAAAGCAGGGAGGCGTTACAAGCTGCTGCCGCCGCCTGTCAGGGTATTGCCGGAGATGCAATGCAGGCCCTGTCAGAGGACACCAGCGGGACAACGGCGTATGCAGGCCGGTTTTTACAGGCACTGGGAACACGGGACGAGCTGGAACTGTTCCGGGCGGCAAACCATTGTGCCGAGCTGTCACGCCAGCAGTTTTCCAACGTACTGGCTGCCATGCAGACCGGGATACGGGATGCGGTGCTTGCCGCAAACGGCATGAATACACCGTTATTGCCTGCCCTGCGGGAACAGACAGAAGTGCTGTCCCGCAAGCTGTCGGTACGGCAGCTGCTGGAGCTGTATGACTGGATGGATGAACTGGATGGGCGGATTGAACGCAATCCGGGTATGGCGCTGCTGACAGGCTGCCTTGCGGCAGGCTGCTATGAACGGATTTTATGACAGGAAATAAAACCTCCGGCCTGGGGTATATCTGAACCGGAAGGCATTTTATTCTCTCGATAAACAGGAGGAACCATATTGGCTCAGATTATTGGAGTCCGATTTAAAAAAGTCGGAAAAGTATATTATTTTGACCCCTGCGGCATACAGACCGAAATTGGACAGCATGTCATTGTGGAAACTGCCCGGGGTGTGGAATACGGCGAGGTGGCGCTGGCAAACCGGGATGTCGCCGAAGGGGAAGTGGTCAAGCCGCTGAAAAAGCTGATTCGTGTGGCAACCAATTCCGATGTAAAGGTTGTGGAGACCAACCAGAAACGCGCCAAGGAAGCGTTTCATATCTGTGAACAGAAAATTGCCGAGCACAAGCTGGATATGAAGCTGGTTTCGGTGGAATATACGTTTGACCTGAACAAGGTATTGTTTTACTTCACTGCGGATGGCCGTGTGGATTTCCGTGAGCTGGTCAAGGATCTGGCATCGGTATTCCGTACCCGCATTGAACTGCGGCAGATCGGCGTGCGGGATGAAGCCAAGGTATTGGGCGGCTTGGGCATCTGCGGCAGACCGTTGTGCTGTGCGTCCTTTTTGGATGATTTCCAGCCGGTATCCATCAACATGGCAAAGCAGCAGAATCTGTCCCTGAATCCGACCAAAATTTCCGGCACCTGCGGCAGACTGATGTGCTGCCTGAAATATGAACAGGAAGCCTATGAGGAGATGAGCCGGGTAACCCCACGGGTGGAATCCACCGTGCAGACACCGGATGGTGTGGGTGTTGTACTGAGTACTTCCATGCTGCGTGGCACTTGCGTGGTACAGCTGGAGGATGATCCGGATACACCGCGCACCTATCGCTGTGCGGATTGCCAGGTACTGCAGGCAGGACGAAAACCCCGCCGTACACCGGTAAAGCCGGCAGTTACCGCACCGGTCAAACCGCTGGAGGAACAGCCGGAGGAGCAGCCGATTCTCCAGCCGGAATTCCGGGACGAACCGGAACCCAAGCCGGAACCGGAATCTGTGCCGGAAGAAAAGTCCGCACCGGAGGAGGAAAAGCGCAAGCGCAGTGACCGTCCCCGCAGACGGCGACGCTCCGGGAATCATGGAGAAAGCGGCAAGGAAAACCGCAGTGAAAAGCCTCAGCATAAGGAAAAGGCGGAACGAAGCGAGAACTCCGACAAGCCGGAAAAGCGCCGGGAACGCCGTCCTCACCGTGACCGCAGAAGCGGCGGAGAAAAAGCAGATAAGCCGGAAAAACGCCGGGAACCCTGGGAAAATAAGCCGGCAGAGGGTGAGTTTATGGATGCCCACCGGCAGCCGAAACGCCGCAATCCCCGCCGCCGGGGACGCGATCCGGAACACGGCAAAAACAAGGAAAATAAACCCGAAAATAAGACCGAATCATAAAACGAACAGCAAACCTCTGTATCCACAACTCGGATACGGAGGTTTTTGCATACCCGGAAAGAAATTCTTAAAAACCTGCAGAAATCCGCTTGCTGTTCCATAAGAGATGTGATACACTACATCATATAGTTAGTTAGACGATAAAAACATTCAGGGAGGTGGACGGATGACAGTTCATGAGCAGGTGAACACATTTTTGGTCGACATTTTCGGACAGATCAACAAGCTGGAGCAGCGTGCTCTGGCAACCGGGCTGAATGATGATGTTTCCATTACGGAAATGCATATCATGGAAAAAATTGGGGAGGCAGGAAGCAGCCGGATGACGGATATTGCCCGGGCACTGGATGTGACGCTGGCAACGCTGACGGTAGCCTGTGACCGCATGCAGAAAAAGGATCTGATTGAGCGCACACGGGCGGAAAAGGATCGGCGGGTGGTGATGGTATCCCTGACCCCAAAGGGACAGGCAGCATGGCAGTACCATGAGAAATTCCATCATGATCTGATTGATGCAGCGCTGACCGACATGAGCGAAGAGGAACAGAATGCATTGTCCCGCGCGTTGGAAAAGCTTGGGGAATTTCTGAGCGCGTATGAACGATAGGAGTAGAGCATCATGAATAAAATTGCTGTTATTGCGGATTCCAGCTGTGATTTTACACCAGAACGTGCAAAAAAAGCAGGATTTTCCGTTGTTCCACTGAATGTGACCTTTGAGGACGGAACCATGTACCGTGATGGTGTTGACCTGACCAGTGCAGAATTCTTCCAAAAGCTGGCTGCCAGCAAGCAGCTGCCGAAAACCAGTCAGCCCACATTGGAGGCATGGATGGATGCCTTCCGCCAGTATGAGGATTATGACGATATCATCGTCATTACCGTATCTTCCAAACTGTCAGGCACCATCAATGGTGCAGGCATGGCACGCCGGATGCTCCGGGAGGAAGGCTTCCGTCCGCATATCCATCTGGTGGATTCCCAGACGGCATCCGCAGCCCAGGCAGCTTTTGCTCTGGAAGCCGTCCGTATGGCAAAGGAAGGTAAATCCGCCCAGGAAATCCTGACCCGGCTGCTGTATCTCCAGAACCATCTGGCCATTTATTTCATCATCGACAGCCTGGAATACCTGCGCAGAGGCGGACGCATCGGCAAAGTAACGGCACTGGCCGGCAAGCTCATGGGCATCAAACCGGTACTGTCCGTTCTGGAAGGCGAAGCGACAAATGTGGATAAGGTGCGGGGTATGCAGGCCGGCCTGAACAAACTGGTAGACGGCTTTTTAACCCATGCGGTTGACCTGCATCATGTCATTGTGATTTCCTCCTGTGCACCGGATCGGGTTAAAACCATTTCCCATATGCTGCAGACCCATATCAGTGATATTGAAATCACCACCGTGGAAATCGGTGCAGTCATCGGAACGTATATCGGTCCGGGCGGCGTTGCACTGGTCTATGAGGAGAAGGAAGCACGCTGGTAAATTCCTTGTTCCACCCATGGGGAAAGCCCCTCCTCCTTCCGTGGTAAATGCTCCAAATAGTAACCGGTATTTTTGCGGAAAAACCCGGTTTGCCCGCTGTACTTTTCTGTTTTTCGTGTTATAATGGTAAGGAATTCAGACATATCTGAAAAGAGAGAAATTTGCACTTTTTTGACAGCAGAAAAACAGGTTTCAAAAAGGAGGTTTCCTTTCCGGGCATGGAAGGCAACTGCGCTGCAGCAGCATAGATATGGTGCAGGCAGGAAAAATGCCAATCCTGCAGGAGGGAAGGGCAGCAGTCATGAGTCAAAGTATTTTACCGACAATTATGAGCGGAAATAACCGCCATATTGTCTTGTTTGGCCGCACAGGCAGCGGAAAAACGAGTATTTTCGATCAGCTGGTAGGAGAGGACCGGCTTGAGGCAGAGGTTAAGGTTGGCGTATCCAATGCCAAGTTCAATCCGATTGTAGGACGATGCCGGCTTGGTCACGCGGGGGAAGTTACCGTGATTGATACGGCAGGACTGGATGATGTGAATGAGCTGGGCAGTGAACAGGCACAGCGCACCCGGAATATTATCCGCCGTGCAGATATCGCATTGTATGTCATCAACATTCAGGAATTTGACCGTGATGCGCGGGCAGCACTGCAGCGGGCTGATGCATGGATGCGGCGCAATATGGTGCCGTATCTGCAGGTATTTAACCGCTGTGATGAGGCATATGCAGGCGATATTGCCAAGCTGAAGCTGGAATTCCCGGATGCAATTTTTATTTCCACCCATACACCGGGCTCGGTATCCCTGCTGCGTACCCGTCTGTCCCAGATGGTTCGGGCTTTGGCAGAAAAGGAAAACCCGCTGGTACCGGAAAAGCTCATTCAGAAAGGCGATTATGTCCTGATGCTGGTGCCGGATTCCGGTCTGATCCATGAATATGAGATCATGATGGAACTAATGCGCCGGGGTGCACGCTGCGTGATTATCAATGAGGATGACCTGGAAGTCACCCTGCAGGAAGTACCGCGCATTGATCTGGTTGTCGCTTATGCCCGTTCCTTTGGCAAGGTACGGGATATCGTGCCGGAGGACATTCCGCTGACTTCGTATTCCCTGTTGTATGGTCTGCAGGGCGGCGTACTGGAGGATTTCATTGAGGGTGCACATGCTATCGGTACACTGACCAAGGACAGCCATGTGCTGATTGCAGTGGGTGACCGAAAGAGCGAAATTTATAAGGAAATCGGACGCATTAAGATTCCGCGTGCCATGCGCAGGCTGATTGGTGAGGAGCTGCAGATTGACTACTCCTTCGGTCTTGACCTGCCGGAGAACCTGAATCAATATGACATGGTTATTCATGATACCGATGCCAGAATGTCAGTGCGGTCAGTACGGGCACACGTGGCAATCTGTAAGGAAGCCGGCGTGCCGATTGCCAATTATGGCACGATTCTTGCATCACTTGCCGGTATTCTGGACCGCTGCAAGCAGGCACTGCTTCCGGAGGAACAGGAATCCGAATAACAAATCAAACCCGATAAACCGCTGATCTGAACGGTCAGCGGTTTTTTTGTATCATATCAGACAGCTCTCCGGGTATCACAAAAAAACATTTCGTAAAAATCACAAATTTTCCTTCAAATTTGAAGGGAAATGCTGTATAATTTTTCTAGGGTTATCCTCATAGGCCAAAGAGACAGGAAAAAGGCAATTTTTTCCAAATCTTTACGGCAAAATGAAACCGATTTCCCCAATCAATCTTATGATTATATCCAATTGGAAACAATGCCATGATACATCCAATCGGAAATAAAAAAATCAGGAAAAATGAGGTGTTTTGAAATGGGCTACATGGAAGAATATCGCAAGTGGATGGAGTCCCCGGCACTGACCGATGCAGAACATGCAGAACTGGCAGCGCTGGAAGGCGATGAAAAGGAAATTGAAGAACGGTTTTTTGCACCGCTGTCCTTTGGTACCGCAGGTCTGCGTGGTACATTGGGCGTTGGTCTGTATAAGATGAACCGGTTTACGGTTGGTGCAGCTACCCAGGGTCTGGCAAATCTGATTAAGCAGTATGGTCCCCGTGCTATGCAGCGCGGTGTTGCTATTGCATGCGACAGCCGTATTCAGTCGGATGAGTTCTCCCATCTGGCAGCAAGCATTCTGGCAGCAAATGGCATCAATGTTATTGAATGGGAATCCCTGCGTCCGGTTCCGGTACTGTCGTTTACCGTTCGTACCTATGGTACACTGGCAGGCGTTATGATTACTGCATCCCATAACCCGAAGGAATACAACGGTTATAAGGTTTACTGGGAAGATGGCGCACAGCTGCCGCCGAAGGAAGCTGATGTTGTTGCAAAGGAAATGGGCGCATTGGATATGTTTACTGAGGTCAAGATTATGGACCATCAGGAAGCAGTGGATAAGGGCCTGATTAAGATTATCGGACCGGAATCCGATGAAATTTATCTGCGCCAGATCCAGAAGATGTGCATCAATCCGGACTGCATCGCAGAAGTAGCAGATGACTTTAAGATTATCTATACCCCGTTCCATGGCGCAGGCTATAAGCTGGTACCGGAAATCCTGAAGCGTATCGGTTATAAGAATGTTATTTGTGTACCGGAGCAAATGGTTATTGACGGCAACTTCCCGACCGTTAAGTCTCCGAACCCGGAGAATAAGGAAGGCTTTAATATCGCAATCGAAATGGCAAAGCAGCAGGGTGTTGACCTGATTATCGGTACTGACCCGGATTCCGACCGCTGCGGTACTGTACTGAAGAGCAGCACCGGTGAGTATGTCACCTTGAGCGGCAACCAGATGGGCGTACTGCTGATTGATTATATCATTACGGCAAAGAAGCTGACCAATACCATGCCGCCGCATCCGGCAGTGCTGAAGTCTGTTGTATCCACAGAAATGGCTCGCAAGGTTGCCAATGAAAATGGCGTGGAATGCTTCGATACCTTTACCGGATTCAAGTTCCTGGCTGAAAAGATCAAGCAGTTCGAGGCTACCGGTTCTCATCAGTACCTGTTCGCTTTCGAGGAGTCTTATGGCTACCTGTGCGGCGATCATGCACGTGATAAGGATGCTGTCATTGCTTCTATGCTGATTGCAGAAATGGCTGCTTATTATCGTACCAAGGGCATGACTCTGTACGATGCAATGCAGGATATGTACAAGCGTTATGGCTATTACGCAGAAGAAACTCTGTCCATCGTTATGCCGGGTGTATCCGGTCTGACCCGTATGGCAGAGCTGATGAAGGAACTGCGTGAATCTCCGCTGAAGGAAGTCGGCGGTACCGCAGTGAAGGATGTGCGTGATCTGCAGACCGGTATTCAGACGGAACTGGCAACCGGCGAGACCTCTGAGGTTGAGCTGAAGGGTCAGAACGTACTGTATTACGATCTGTCTGATGGCACCAGCTTCATTATCCGTCCGTCCGGTACTGAGCCGAAGGTTAAGGTTTATATCATGGCAAACGGCGCAAATAAGGACGAGGTTGACGCAAAGATCGCTAAGTACTCTGCTGCTGCTAAGGAAATCGTCAAGTAACCTACTTTTCTTTTTGAGGAAAAGAAAAGTAGGCAAAAGAAAACCTTTCCGGTGCGCTCCCGCGCACTGCAGACACGCCGGAC
>CAMBYS010000023.1 GCA_945872165.1 uncultured Clostridia bacterium
CTGTACCTGCTCCGTTTGTTCAGCAGAAGAGATTAACCATTCGAGGCTCCCTTCCGACGAGGGAGCCTTTTTTTCTGTCTATCACAATCAAAACATATTTGCTTCCAGACGTATTCTATGCTACACTGGAAACACCTATAGAAAGGAAGAAAAATTGGATGATTACTCATATTGTCATGTGGAAATTCAAAGAAGGCACACGGAAGCAGGCAAAGGAATTCCTGGATGGCCTGCAGGCACTGGATAGCGTGATTCCCCAGATTCGTTCTGTGGAAACCCGTCTGAGCTGCAATCCGGCAAATACCTTTGATGCTCTGCTGATTGTCACATTCGATTCCATGGAGGATCTGCAGGCTTACCAGCAGGATCCCCGCCATCTGGCTGCCGGTGCACTGCATAAAGAACTGCGGGAAAACCGTGCGGCAATGGATTATGAATCCTAATCAACCTGAAGGAGGTATTTCTCATGTCGATACAGGAAAATGGTACCGTCCGGGAAAATCAGGCATTAAGCCACAATATTTTTGCGCTGACCATTGACGCGCCCCGGATCTGTGCTCTGGCTCAGCCCGGACAGTTTGTGCATATCACCTGCGGTGATGCCAATCTGCTGCGCCGTCCCATTTCCATTTGTCAGGCCCATGACGGCATCCTGAAAATTGTGTTTGTTGTCAAGGGTGATGGCACCAAA
This sequence comes from uncultured Clostridia bacterium, assembly GCA_945872165.1. Taxonomy (GTDB): domain Bacteria; phylum Bacillota; class Clostridia; order Oscillospirales; family Butyricicoccaceae; genus Butyricicoccus_A. Next base: position 692 of record CAMBYS010000023.1, read on the forward strand.
TGGCTGTCCCAACGCCGTGCCGGTGATGTATTGGATATTGTTGGCCCGGCAGGTCATGGCTTTGATATGACCAGGCTGGGAGAAAAGCCGGTATTTATCGGCGGCGGCATCGGTGTTCCCCCCATGCTTCAGACCATGCAGGCTGCTAAGGCACAGGGCGCTCAGCCCACTGCCATTCTTGGCTTCCGCAATGCAGATGCTGTCATTCTGGAGGAGGATTTCCAGACTGTTGGTACGGTATACACCGCTACCGATGACGGTTCCTATGGCATACACGGCTTTGTTTCCGATGTGCTCAAGGAGCATATTTCCGAATACACTTCGGTCTGCTGCTGCGGTCCGAAGCCTATGCTGCGTGCACTGGCTACCATTGCAGAGGAAGCCGGTATTCCCTGCCAGGTTTCCATGGAAGAACGCATGGGCTGCGGCATCGGCGCCTGTCTGGTATGCGTCTGCTCGCTGAAAAAGGAAAACGGCGATACCCGGTATGGCCATGTCTGCAAGGATGGCCCGGTATTTGATTCAAAGGAGGTACAGTGGTAATGGCTGATCTTCGTGTAAATGTATGCGGTGTGGAACTGAAAAACCCGGTTACCACCGCTTCCGGTACCTTTGGCTTTGGCCATGAATATGCGGATTTTTATGATCTGGGTACGCTGGGCGGCGTTGGCGCCAAGGGTCTGACCCCGGAGGAACAGCTGGGCAATCCGGCACCCCGCATTGCAGAAACCCCCATGGGCATTCTGAATTGTGTGGGTCTGCAGAACCCGGGTGTGGATCGTTTTATTGCAGAGGAAATCCCGTTCCTGCGCCAGTTTGATACCAAAATCATTGCCAATGTTTCCGGTCATACGGTAGAGGAATATGTTGGCATTGTGGAAAAGATTTCCGATGCAGATGTTGATCTGATTGAAATGAATATTTCCTGTCCGAATGTCAAGTGCGGCGGTCTGACCTTCGGTACCCAGCCAAAGATGGTTGAGGAAGTTGTTTCTGCGGCAAAGGCAGTTGCCAAAAAGCCATTGATTGTCAAGCTGACACCCAATGTCACCGATATTGCAGAAATTGCCCGTGCGGCTGTTTCTGCCGGTGCGGATGGTCTTTCTCTGATTAACACCCTGCTGGGTATGCGGATTGATGTGGAAAGCCGCCGTCCGATTCTGTCCAACATTATGGGCGGTCTGTCCGGTCCGGCTGTATTCCCGGTTGCGGTACGCATGGTATATCAGGTGCATCAGGCTGTGGATGTGCCGATTATCGGCATGGGTGGTATCCGTACCGGACGGGATATTGTGGAAATGATGCTGGCAGGTGCTTCGGCAGTTGCCATTGGTACAGCCTGCATTGCAGATCCCATGGCACCGGTGAAGGCTCTGCAGGAATTTGAGGATTTCCTGGACAGCCATGGCATTGCTTCCGCTGCGGAACTGACAGGAGCACTGCAGCTATGAGTACAACCATTTATCTGGTCCGCCATGCAGAGGCAGAAGGCAATATTGGCCGCCGCTGCCATGGACATTATGACAGCATGCTCACCCAGCGCGGATTGAAACAGGCGGAAATTGTAGGCCAGCATTTCGCCGGGCAGTATCTGGATGCGGTATATTCCAGTGATTTATGGCGTGCCCGTCATACGGCAATGGCCATTGCCCGTCCCCACAAGCTGCCGGTCATTGAACGACCGGCACTGCGGGAGATTTACATGGGTGACTGGGAGGACAAAGCATGGGCAGAACTGCCGGTGAATGATCCGCCGCTGTATGACATGTGGTGCAATCGTCCCTGGGAATGCCGTCCGCCAAAGGGTGAAACCATTATGGAAGCCGGTGCCCGTGCACTGGCAGAAATGCGTAACATTGCAAAAGAGGAAAAGGACAAAGTGGTTGTGGTGGTCTGCCATGGCTCTGCCATCCGCGGTATCCTGACCCTTGCGTTGGGTCTGCGTGCAGAGGACATGATGCAGGTTGGCTGGGGTGACAACACCTGTATTGCCAAAATGATCTTCCATGAGGATGGCAGCATTGATGTCCCCTATCGCAATGACAATTCCCATATGCCTCAGGAGCTGTCCACCTTTGCTTCTCTCAAATGGAGTGACAGCGTGGATGTCCCTGCTTCTCCGCAGATGTGGTTCCGTCCGGTGAACTGGGAGGATCCCAACGACAAAAAGGTTTGTCTGGAGCTGTTCCACGAAATTTATTGGCCTACCTATGGCAAAGATGCCTATACCGATGAACAGATTGAAGCCCGCCTGAAGGGCTTTCAGGAAATTTGTCCGGATGCGGTTTCCTTTGGCATGCTGGGCAATGAAATCGGCGGCATTATTGCCATGAATACGGTAGAAAATAAGGATACGGAAATCGGTGAAATGGGTGGTACCTGTATTTTGCCGAAAAACCGCGGCTTTGGCTTCGGTCCGCAGCTGGTAACCCATGTGGTGTGCACCTATCGCCGCATGGGTAAAAAGGTGCTGCAGGCCAAGCCTGCCAAGTTCAACCCGGGTGCGGTAAAGTTTTACACCCGCAATGAGTTTGAGCCCTATGGGGAATTTGAAGCGGAAAACGGTACATTCCTGATTCTGCGCCGCAATATTGCCGTGGAATAACCTTTCAATTGCATATGAAAAGCCCGTGTACTCGGTTTGAGCGCACGGGCTTGATTTTTGCTGCTAACGCACCAACAAAACACCGTACCACAGGAAAGCGGTACGGTGTGATGAAATTCGCGTATCTAATTACAGGGTTTCCTTCAGGAATGCTTCCATTGCAGCAGCAGTAGCCTCTTCGTCAGCACCCTCAACATTGACGGTAATGGAGCTGCCGCCCTTGATGCCAAGACCCATCAGGCCAAACATCTTGCGTGCGTCTGCCTTCTTGCCATTGCTCTCGATGGTGATAGAATCGGAAAACTCCTTTGCCTTCTTCACCAGCATGCCTGCCGGACGTGCATGCAGACCTTCCGGATCGGTTACAGTAAATACAAAGCTTTTCATAACGTCTTTCTCCTTTATAAACTTAATAAATGATTGCCTCATTTATATGTTACATTATATATTGATTTCCACGAAAAGTAAATGTATTTTACAGATAAAGTTTGTGCAATGACACGTTTTTTATGCGAATGATTTGTTTTTGATAACATCCGGAACAATTGCCGCAACAGTTTTGGTCAGCTGTTGATGGTTCAAAAATTATTGTTTCCCATAAACGAACAGTTTTTCACTCCACCTTCATCATACGATAGCCTACCCCAATATGGGTCTGGATATACTGGGGTGAATCCGGTTCGGTTTCCAGCTTTTTGCGCAGAGTTGCCATAAAAACACGCAGAGAAGCAATATCATTTTCCCAGCTGCGTCCCCAGATATTTTGGGTCAGGAAGGTATGAGTCAATACCTTGCCCACATTTTTGGACAACAGGCATAACAGCTTATATTCAATCGGCGTAAGATGCAGCTCATGATCGTTCATGTAGGCACAGCCGCCGGCATAATCCACCCTGAGCTTGCCATTGACAAATACAGAGCTTGCTGCCAGCATTTCTGCTGTCATAAAAGAAAGCCGGCGCTGTGTGACACGCAGCCGTGCCAGTAGTTCTTCTACAGAAAACGGCTTGGTCAGATAATCATCTGCTCCTGCATCCAATGCTTCAATTTTATCGGTATCCTCACTTCTGGCACTGATAACAATAATCGGCATATTGGACCAGGTACGGATTTTTTCAATCACCTGTACGCCGTCCACATCCGGCAGGCCCAAATCCAGCAGGACAATATCCGGATTATGGGAGGATGCTTCGAGAATCGCTGATTCTCCATTGGTTGCTACCAGATACCGGTATTCATTGGTCTTTAATGTCGTTACCATCAGATTTCGTACTGCTGCATCATCTTCGACAACCAGAATCAATGGTTTATTCATGTAACTCCACCTTCCCGACAGGTAATGTAAAGGTAAACACAGTGCCATGGGGCTGGTTATCCGATACGGAAATTTTGCCGCCATGGGCTGTGATAATGGTTTTACACAGGTATAAGCCCAGCCCCAGACTTCTGCGGCTGTCTGCAATGGTATTGGCACCGCTGTAAAACATATCAAAAACATGTGCTTTCTGTTTCTCCGGTATACCCGGACCATGATCTGCGATGGATACCTCTACCATGGAATCCCGCTGCTGTGTCCGGATTTCAATGGAACTTCCGGCAGGTGTATATTTGATTGCATTGTCTATCATATTGATAATAACCTGCACAATCAGCCTGGCATCCATCTGTGCCAGAATCAGTTCATCTGTACCGATTACATGGATAGGATGCTCAGAACGCCGGCGGTTGACATGCTGCAAAGCTTCCGCAATCACCTCATCCATCAGCTCCGCGGACTGGTTCAAATGGACACGGCCTTCCTCCAGCCGTGTGACTGCCAGCAAATTTTCCACCAGACTGATCAGCCACATGGAATCATCATAAATATCCAGGAAAATCTGTGCCCTGGAATCATCATCCATCTTGCGATAATTGCTTATCAGATTGCTGGCATTGCCGGAAATGGATGTGAGCGGGGTACGCAGGTCATGGGAAATGGCCCGCAGCAGATTGGCTCGAAGCTGTTCATTTTTCGCAAGAATTGCCGCTTCTTCCTTTTCCTTCGCATTGCGGATATTTTCCAGTGCCAGAGCACATTCTCCCAGGATGGACAGCAGCACGCTGTTTTCAAAGGAATCCAGCGGATGTTCATCCATGGCAATGCCAATGACACCATATACCCGCTGACTGATATGAATGGGCAGATACAGGCAGGCTGCATTGGACAGCGTATCTGTCGCCGCACCCGCGGGTTGATTGTTGTGAAATACCCAATCTGCTACGTGCTGTTCCGGTTTTGTCTCCATTCGCAGCGCCTCTGCTTCTGCTGCCCGATACAATCCGGGTTCTGCCAGCTGCTCTTCCTGTGCCAGATACATGACAATATCCCGTTTGAGCAGCTTGACGACCTGTTCCGCTGTGGCAGAAATCACTGACTGTGCATCCTGTTCCTTCTGTAACAGCCGGTTGGTATCCAGCAGGATTTGTGTCCTATATGCTGCCTCTGCGGACAGTCTGGCATTTTCCTTCAATCGTGATGCCAGCGTTCCGGTCAGGATAGAGGCAATAAACATAATACAAAAGGTTACCGGGTAGCTGTTATCCTGAAAATGAAAGGTAAACCGTGGTGCGGTAAAGAAAAAATTAAAGATGAGTACACTGCCTACCGATGCCAGCAGGCTGCACAGCTGATTGGTGGTGATAATCGAAACAATCAGTACGCCTAAAATATATACAGTAATAATATTGGCTTCGGTAAAGCCCAGCATCTGGAACCCATTTCCTACCATTGTTGCCAGCAGCAGAGTCAGAAGGGTCTTTCCCATCCCATCTGCATATCCCAACAGTCCGGTATGTTTTCCTTCCCGGTTCCGTCCGCCCAGCAGTTCATACTTTTGCGGGCGTTTGCTTTGATCCATGCTATCCTCTCCTGTCGCTTTCAAATCTTCGGCGGCACCTGCAGGCACCGCCGGAAATATCAGCTTTATCATAGCATGCATTTACGGCTTTTTCTACCGGTCAGACAGGCATTTTAAAAAGTAGCGGACGATCGGAGAATTCTGGTTTTTCGGCCAGACCACACGCAGCAGATCCGGAGCCTCTTCCCGGACTTTCACCAGCCGAATCTGATCCGCCCTCTGTTCCAGGCGGAAGGTCTGACTCAGACACTGGAAATCCGGCATGGGAGTCATATCATTCTCAATGACAATCACATCCAGTTTTCGGGCAGAAAGCTCCTGAATCAGTTCTTCCTCCGTTCCGCTGTAAAAATCCACCGAAAGCGTCGGATATTGTTTTATCACCTGCTGCAGGGTATCTGCAATATACTTTTCCAGCATCGGATTGAAAAAGCCGATGCGCAGCATGGATTCCTTCTGTTTCTTTTTCTGCTGCCGGTTGCGGTAGCTATGATACAGAAATCCATTCCATTTTCCAAGCATCAGATAACCGAGAACAAAAATTCCCAGTATGATAACAACAACCAGTACTTTTATCATATCCATACCTCCTGTGGGGCGGCGGGGGGTGATTCTGTCTTTAGATATGGAAGCATTTCTGCAGGTCCTTATACTGTCCAAGCACCAGCATGCTTTCCCCTTCCATCAGCACGGTATCCGGCGTAATGGAAAGATACAGCTTTCCGTTTTTCTTGATGCCCATAATATTGATGTTATATTTTTTCCGGATATCCAGCTGTCCTACTGTGCGGTTGAGCCATTCCTTGGGGATCTGTACCTCAAACATGGCATGATCGCCATCCAGTTCAATATAATCCAGAATATGATCCGCACTGTAACGAATGGCTGTCCATTTGGCAAGCTGCTTTTCCGGATAGACCACTTCATCCGCACCATTGCGCAGCAGGAATTTTGCCTGTACATCCCGTGCGGCCCGGGAAACCACCAGCTTGCCTCCCAGCTCCTTGAGCAGAGAGGTGGTTTCCAGAGAGCTTTGGAAGTCATTGCCAATGGCAACAATACAGACATCAAAATTCCGAATGCCCAGGGATTCCAGAAATTCCCCATTGGTACTGTCACCAATCTGGGCATTGGTAACATAGGGCAAAACTGCATCCACACGTTCTTCTACCTTGTCAACTGCCATCACCTGATGGCCCAGTTCATTCAAATGCATGGCAATATGACGTCCAAAACGTCCCAATCCAATTAACAGAATTGATTTCATATGCTCTCACCTTTATCCTACAGTAATACTCTCCTGTGGCAGCCTGGATACATTCCGATGTGTACCGGAAAGGGCTGCGAAAATCAGGGTCAGGCCGCCTACACGTCCTAAAAACATCAGTACAATCAAAATCAGCTGTGACAGATGCCCCAGCTGAGGCGTAATGCCCAGCGTAAGTCCTACGGTGCCGATGGCGGAAGCCGTCTCAAACAGACAGGTGACAATCGGCAGAGACTCCGCGATGCTGATAACAACACCGCTTGTCAGAAACAGACTGATATACATCAGGAAAATTGTCGCTGCATGTTTGATGACCGAATCACCAATCCGTCTGCCAAAAAGATGTGCATATTCCTTCCGACAGAAGGTGGCAATGGCTGTGGCGAACAATACCGCCAGTGTGGTGATTTTCATGCCGCCTGCGGTGGAACCCGGGGAACCGCCAATCAGCATCAGCATGATGATAATAAATTGTCCCGCCTCACTCATCTGTGTCAGATCCACCGTATTAAAGCCTGCGGTTCTCGGCGTAACCGACTGAAACATGGAACCCAGCAGTCTTGCCTGCAGAGGCATTCCATCCAGCTCAAAAAAGAAAAAATATACCGCCGGGACAAGCAGCAGCACAGACATGGTGCTCAGAATGACCTTGCTCTGCATCCGGTATTTGTGCAGATGCAGCCGATTGGTGCGGATATCCTCCCATGTGAGAAAGCCCATGCCGCCAATGATAATCAGCAGCATAATGGTAATATTGATGACCGGATTGCTCTCATAGGAGGTCAGAGAGGAAAAATGCTCCCGTATTCCCATCAGGTCGAAGCCCGCATTGCAGAAGGCGGAAATGGAATGAAACAATGCCATCCACAATCCCCGCAGCCCAAATTCCCGGTAAAAGATCGGTGCCATGACGGCGGCTCCCAAGCATTCCAGCACCAGTGTGCTGCGGATGATAAAGCCGGTCAGACGGACAATGCCGCCTACTTTTGGTGCCGCAATGGCTTCCTGCATGGTACTGCGCTGCATCAGGGAAATTCTCCTGCCGGAAATCATGGTAATTGCCGCCGCTACCGTAATCACACCCATACCGCCAATCTGAATCAGCAGAAGAATGACAGCTTGTCCGAATCCGGACCAATAGGTTGCGGTATCATGCAGCACCAATCCGGTAACACATACCGCTGAGGTTGCCGTAAACAGGCTGTCCAAAAAGGGTGTCATATGCCCGCTTTGGCTGGAAAAGGGCAGCATCAACAGCAGGGCCCCAAATAAAATCACACCTGCAAAGCCCAATATAATAATCTGAAATGAGTTTATGTGCTTTGGGATTCGAAATAACACATGCACAATCCATAACTCCTTTATGCTTCTTTATCCTATTTTTATTATGATACGTCGAATGCTGTAAAGAACGCAAAAAAGTCTTTGCGTTGATATTAAGATTGTATAAAGATTGTCAGCAGTCCTTCCCTGTTTTATGCGTGTCCCCTGCTTTCCTCTGCTTATGGCAAAAAAAGAAAACTGTACCGGTAAAGGCGCCAGATTCCTTCACCAGTACAGTTTTTTATATTCACTTTTCTCCCTTTGCCCTGTAGGATGTGTTATGTTGTTCCAGTAAAATTTTTTTGTGTTTGTTACAGTGCAACCGGCAGAAAAGCAGGATACGGATTGCCGCACAGGGAGCAAAGCCGCCCCGCGCAGCATTGGAATAAATAAAATAGATAGAGTGGGCTTACAGATTGGCCTGCAGAAACGCCTCCAGCTCAGCTGCTGCGGTTTCTTCCTGCTCACCTTCCGTGATAACCGTAATGGTTTCCCCGCCCTTGATGCCAAGACCCATAAGGCCGAACATCTTGCGGGCATCCGCACGCTTGTCTCCCTTTTCCACTGTCACGGTGCAGGGATATTTCTTCGCTTCCTTGACAAACATGCCTGCCGGACGGGCATGGAAGCCTTCCGGATCGGTTATAGTAAACGCAAATTTCTGCATTTCATTTCTCTCCTTTTTATATCATAGTTTATATTTCATGCTGCAGCATGGCATCCCTTGCTTCCAGCAAGCTGGAATAAATGCCTGCACAGGCATGCTTCAGTTCCTCTGTCGGTGGGGTAAGATCCGGGATCATGATGGTAGTGCAGCCTGCTGCCAAACCTGCTTTGACACCGTTGATGCCATCTTCAAACACATAGCAATCCATCGGAGACAATCCCAGACGTTCTGCTGCCAGCAGAAAAATATCCGGCTCCGGCTTACCATATACCACCTCCTGGCCACTGACAACCACATCAAAATACTGTGCAATGCCTGCCAGCTCCAGATTATGCTCCACCATTGGTTTGATGCTGCTGCTGGCAACTGCCATTCGAACATCATTTTCATGCAAATAGCTTAATATCTCATGGACTCCCGGTTTTTCCGGTACAAAAGTCTGTAAAATTGCATTTACCTTGTCTACACAGCTTTGAATAAAGGCTGGTGCATCCACGGAAGGATAATATTTGTGCACGACTTCCTGTGCATGGATTCCGCTGGAACCGCAAATGGCTATGGGAAAATCCGGATGGGGCTGCTGACCAAATTCCTGTGCAACAATAATCCAGTTTTCCTGATAGAGCCGTTCTGTATCAAACAGCAGACCATCCATATCAAAAATTGCGCCATTTTTCATGATTTTGTCCTCAGTTTCATTAGCATTTCTTCTTCCAGCAAACGGCTGCGATACTGCTCCAGAGCAAGCATGGCAGCACCTGCCGCAAAGGAATGGGTTCGCCGTTTACATACATAAATATAATCAATATTCCGGGAAAACAGGTCATATTTTGCAGCTTTTTCCCGCAGCTGTTCCAGATATGGGCGGAACTGCGCACCAACCGCACCGCCAATCATGATATCTGTATTGCACATCATGCGCAGATTGGTCACCAGAATGGCCAGATACTCCAGATACGTGTCCCAGCAGGCACAGGCTTCCGTGTCGCCATCCTCCACCAGCCGGAAGAAATCCTCCAGAGTCTGTCCCTCCTGCACCAGTGCCTTGGGAGACAGATATGGATCCGCACAGCCCTGCTTGCCGCAATAACAGGTTTTCCCGCCCGGAACCAGCAGCATATGCCCGATTTCTCCGGCCTGCCAGCTGTCACCGGTAAACAGTGTTCCATCCAGCATCAGCGCTCCGCCTACCGATTCATTCAGTGAAACAAACAGATAGGTCTTCTGTTCCGGTGTCAGTTCTGCAAAGCAGGAACAGTTGGCATCATTTGCCGCCACCAGCGGAAATGGGATACATGCCCGGAAACGATCCAGGCTCACATGCTCCAACCCGAAAATATGGGAACGGAGAATGGTTTCGGATTCACCGTCAATAATACCCGGGAATGAAAGCCCGGCTCCCAGAATCCGGTGACGTTCCACTTCATGTTCCTGTAAAAAGCCTTCCAGTCCAGCCTGAAATGCCTGATACCATGCCGTTTCATCCCGGAACTGCAGCGGCAGTTCCCCCTGTACCATGACTTTTCCCCGCAGGTTGGTAATGACCAGCTCCACATGCTTCAGCTCAATATCAATTCCCAGCCCCAGGGCGATATTCTCATCCAGTGCCAGTTTCCTTGCCCTGCGTCCGCCGGTGGATTCCATGGCACCACATTCTTTGAGCAAACCATATTCCAGCAGTTCATTGGTATTCTGCAGCGTGGTAGGCATACTCAGATTCAGCTGTGTTGCAATATCCTGCCGGGTCAGCGTTTCCGCCGTGTGCAGCAGCTGAAGAATCCGATATTGATTTTGTCGTTTTCCTGCATTGCCTGCAACCATTCAGATTACCTCTTTTTCATAAACGTTTTATTAAAGATATCTTAGCCTGTTTGCCGGCAAAATGCAATGCTTTTTCTCTTTGTGCAGGTTTTCTGCCGGAGCAATCGGATCAACTGCTCCGGCAGTACCTGGGAGATTGAGAACATGGGGTGTATTTCCTTCAGATGTCAAGCATGGTTTTGCCTGTGCCATGACAGGCTTCAAAGTCTGTCATAAATGCTTCAACCGCATGATCCACACAGGCATTGTCCAGCAAAGCTTCAAACACAGCTGTGCCAACGGTTGCTCCGCCAATGCCATGCCTGGCAAGCTCCAGTACCTGTCTGGCATTTTTAAAGCTGGCAGCCAGTACCTGTGTCTTCATGCCATTGGCTTGAAACATGTCATGGATTTCTTTGGCGGTCTGAATGCCGTCACCGCTGAGATTGTCAATGCGGTTGACATAGGGTGCCGCATAATCTGCCCCAGCTTTTCCGGCAAGAAATGCCTGCATGGGGGTATAGATTGCTGTTGCCGTGACAGAAATGCCCTGTGCATTCAACTGGCGGATGGCCCGCAGACCTTCCTCTGTTGCCGGAATCTTTACAATGGTCGCTTCTCCCAGCGTTTCCACAATCCGGTGTGCTTCCGCCACCATGTCATCTGATTTCCGGGAAAGTACCTGCACATGCAGATCTGCCTTTGCACCGATAATCGAACGAATTTCCAGCAGTACTTCATAGGGCTTTCTGCCGGACTTTGCCAGAATGGACGGGTTGGTGGTCACACCATCACAGGGATAATATTCCCATAATCTGCGGATTTTTGTTGTATCCGCATCATCAATCAATAATTTCATATCAGTTTACATCCTTCAGACGTGCTTCCAGTTCGTCCTTCATGTCCTCATAGCCCGGCTTACCCAGCAGAGCAAACATATTTTTCTTATATGCCTCTACACCCGGCTGGTCAAAGGGATTGACACCGATCATATAACCGGACAGTGCCAAGCTCTTCCAGAAGAAATATACCAGCTCGCCAAAGGTATAATCATTCAGCTTATCTACCGTGAGCACCAGATTCGGAACACCGCCGTCCACATGAGCCAGCAGTGTGCCCTTCATGGCCTTTTCGTTCATGTACTGCATGGTGCGTCCGGATGCAAAGTTCAATCCGTCCACATTTTCCGGGTCATGGGGTACTTTCAGATCCTGACGGGATTCCTCCACCCACAGCACGGTTTCAAACATGGTGCGGGCACCATCCTGAATGAACTGGCCGATGGAATGCAGGTCGGTGGAGAAGTTTGCGGATACCGGGAAAATACCCTTTCCATCCTTGCCTTCGGACTCCGCCATCAGCTGCTTGTACCATTCACCGAACATCGTCAGGGACGGCTCATAATTTGCCAGAATCTCCACGCTCTTGCCCTTCATCAGCATGAGGAACCGCAATGCAGCATACAGCATGGTATCATTGGTCATCAGATCCGGATTGTTATACTTTTCGCAGGCATCGCCGCAGCCACGCATGACTTCCGCAATGTCCATGCCGGCTGCTGCCATGGGCAGCAGGCCAACCGCTGTCAGGCAGGAGAACCGTCCGCCGGTGGCATCCGGTACCACAAAGGTTTCATAGCCTTCCCGTTCTGCCAGTCCCCGCAGGGCACCCTTTTTTGCATCCGTGGTGGCATAAATCCGCTGCTTTGCCCCTTCCTTGCCGTACTTCTCTTCCAGCTTTGCCTTGAACAGGCGGAAGGCAACCGCAGGCTCCGTCGTGGTGCCGGACTTGGAAATAACATTGACGGAAAAATCCCGGTCACCAATGATGTCCATGATATTCTGCACATAATCCGAGCTGATATTGCTGCCCGCAAAATATACCTCTACGCCCTCCCGTTTGCCTGCCAGCTGGTTGGCAAAGGGACCCATGGTATATTCGATGCCGGCACGGGCACCCAGATAGCTGCCGCCGATGCCGATGGATACCAGCACCTCACTCTGCTGCTGAATGCGTTTTGCCGCCGCCTGAATCCGGGCAAATTCTTCCCGGTCATATTCATTCGGCAGATTGAGCCAGCCCAGCATTTCACTGCCTGCGCCGCTGCGCTGCATCAGGGTCTCATAGGCAGCGCCTACAATCGGCTTCATTTTTTCCAGTTCGCCCTCACGCAGGCCTGCGTTTTTGATGTTCAGTTGAATCATATGCTTCATCCTCTCCCATATCTCTTGTGTCAGATCAGTTTTCTACAATGCGGATAACAGTACCTTCCGTAATGGTCGGCTGGGGCTTGTTTTCCACATAAATGGTACCCGGCAGATCTACATTGGTCTGACCGCTGAAGTTCACGGTGCAGTGTCCCAGTCCTGCCAGTGTTACCGGTGCTTCGCTGCCTACTGCGGTAATGGTATAGGCATTGTCATCAAAGAACAGGGTCTGTCCTGCAGCGATGGTGCCATTGATCGGATTGACGCTGACGGAGTAGCAATAATCCCGCAGTTCCTCCGGTGCGTTGTCACCGAACAGAATCAGCATGCCTGCATCCTTAAATTCTTCTACACTGACGCCCAGTGCCTTTACCTTGTTTTCATAGATTACTTTCATGATTGTTCCTCCTGTCATTATATCGAAGTCCTTGGTGTATTTTTCAGGTTGCATCGACAGGGAATATGGGATTCCCCGCCCATGCAACCCGGAAAACGGTGTTTTCCGGGTGCGTGATATCCGGGTTGGAGAATGCCGGATACCACGCATGCGGGATAGAAAAAGATAGGATAGGGTTGTCTGCTGTGAGAGTGGGTAAATCGTCCTTATGCAGCGTACAGTCCGAAGCTTGCAACGTAAGCAATCAGGACACGAATCCAGCCGGTCAGGAAACGGGAGTACATAACCGACAGAACGCCAACCTCGATGGTTTCGGTCTCAGCTTCTGCCAGACCCAGACCAACCGGGATAAAGTCACATGCACCCTGGGTATTGATGGCAAACAGTGCCGGAAGTGCCAGCTGCGGAGCGATGTTGCCCTTGCCGATTTCTGCACCAACCAGTGTGCCGACAATCTGTGCGATAACAGCGCCAGGGCCAAGCAGAGCGGACAGACCCGGAATGGAGCAGATGATACCCAGAATCACCAGACCAACAATGTTGCCGGCAAGCGGGGTCAGGATGGAAGCAAACGCATCGCCGAAACCGGAACCATTGATGATACCGATGAGCATGGAAACGAATGCCATGAACGGGAGCAGGGTAGTAATACAGGTCTGGATGGCATCACGGGCTGCCTGATAGAAGGTGTTGACAACCTTGCCGACGCCCAAACCGATGACGGTGATGAAGCTCTTCTTTTCCTGTGCTGCCAGAGTTTCGGAAACCTTCATGTCAGCGGTGAATTTTACGCCGTCATCCTTCTTTTCCTCTGCCGGTGCGGCTGCCGGAGCCGGTGCTGCTTCTCCGTCTGCCGGAGAAACCTGCTTGGAGGTAACGCCGGATACATAGATGTCCTCGGTGATAAACTGTGCCAGCGGGCCAGACTTGCCAACCGGGTTGGTGTTGATGGTAGGAATGCGCTTCTTCGGATAGATGCCGCAGCGCAGTGTGCCGCCGCAGTCGATGATGACCAGTGCCAGCTCATCCTCCGGACAGTTGGTCTTGAAGCCGTTAACCGGAATCAGACCGGTGAGCTCTACAATTTTATTCAGGCATTCCGGGGCAGCGCCGCCGCCGGTGATGTACATAACCTTATTGCGCTTTTCTGTGGGAGTAATAACCAGCGGGCCGCCAAAACCACCGGGACCGCGTTCTACCTTAATGGATCTATATTCAGCCATGTTTCCGTTCCTCCTTAATGTGCTACCTTGAGCTCACGGCTCAGCTTCTTGCCCTGCTGCTTTTCTACCAGCTTGGTGGTAAACTCAGTTGCCCAGCCGGAGATGAAATTGCAGACAATACCTACCAGCAGATAGCGGATTGCCAGCGGTGTGGTATCCAGACCCAGCTGGGTAATGCCGTTTGCGATGCCGAGATAAATGAAAATTTCCGATGCGTTGATGTGGGGGAAAATGCCGCTGTTGGTATGGCAATGATAGGTTGCCGATGCGTAATAGCAGGGCTTATAAAATTCCGGCATAAACTTGCCGATGGACAGTGCCATGGGGTTGCCCAGCATAAACGCGCTGACAAAGGGCAAGACTGCATAACGCAGAATCGGGTTGCCGGTGCACACACGTGCCAGCTTTGCAATTGCTGCGTCACCTACCAGTGCGATGATTGCATTCATCAGTACCAGCAGCATAACGATGGTCGGGATAATGCCGGTTACCCAGCTGACAAACTGTTCGCCGCCCAGGGAAAACAGATTCATAAAGCCTGATGCTAAATTAACGATGAAGTCCATAATGTTCCACCTTTCTTTGTGTCCTTACAGTTTTGCGGTTGATTTTCGTCTGAAAATACCTCCCACAGAACGTCCGACCTTCTGGAACGGAGAGGGCGGTTCCGGAATGACTTCACCTGCCACATATTTGCGATAGGTGAGTGAAGCATCCGCAATTGCCTTGCGCAGGTTGCGATGTCCTTTGGGGCCATCCTCCTCGGTCAGCTCGGCAATGTGTCTGCCTTCAAAGCCTTCCATCGGACGCACACGCGCCAGACAGGTAACGCCTTCCATTTTGCGTGCAGTACGGATTCTGCCGTCATCATCCAGCAGAAACATCACGATGGCTCCGGCATGAAAGCCTCCTGCCTTGCGTCCGCAGGCTACCTTGCCCTGCCGCCGCAGCTTGACAAATTCATTTGAAAAATGCCGCATCTGCTGCATACTCAGCAGGATCTGCAGCACAAATGCTGCCGCTACAATCAATGCCAGTTTTATCATTCCAGTTCCTCCGTTCTGTGGCAGGGTGTTTTGTTATTCTCCGATGTGCCGGTACAGCACCCGGAGCAATGCGGAAAAGGAATCTGCCGAAGCAATTTTATCCAGCATTTCCTCATCCTTGGCAATTTGGATCATTTCGTCATAAACGCGGATGAGCAGGTTGTCCTCTGCCTCCACCTGAGGCGGCAGACCAATCAGGAAGATCACCCGAATCTCATGATCGCCGTCATGGATGGCCTGGGGCAGTACGCCAATGGAGAGCATCAGCTTGTCACTGGCATACTGAACACTGTGGGGAATGGCTACCGCATGGTCAAAGACCATGGTGCCCTTCTTTTCCCGCTCCTCCAGCCGCTGGGCAAACCGGTCATCCACCTGTCCGCTTTCGGTCAGGCTGCTGACCATATGTGCTACCGCTGACGGGTAATCGGTTTCCTTTAAGACAAAGAACCGGCTTTCATCCAGCAGTCCTGTCATCACAAACCAGTTATTGTCCAATACCGGTACGGCAATCTGGTCCCAATACTTTGCCTTCTCAATCTTATGCAGCAATTCCCGGTCATTAAAAATCTCATGAATGCGGATCACAGGCCGGTCACAGCTGCAGGGCAGCTCTACCGTAGTCAGCACAATATCAAAGGTATTGAGCAATTCCGTGCTGACTTTTTCATCCGCGAACAGCTGCATTTCTGCCGAGCTGTCCAGAATCTTTTTCAGCTGTACCGCAACCAGTCTTGCGGTAACCCGCCCGGTGCCGCAGACCACTGCCACTCGGAACGGCTTTTCCTGCTGCAAATCCACTTCTGTTAAAAATACCCCGAAGTAGGATGCCAGATAGCCTCGTTCATCCTCTGTGACTTCCAGCTGGTATTCTTCACTGACCACCCGTGCTGCAATGCCTGCCATCTGGTAAGCCAGCGGGTATTTTTCCCTCAGATCCTCCAGCATAGGGTTCTTTAACGGAACATGAAACCGAAGCCGATTCACCATAAACATCAGATGGTATAAAAATTCTTCGGTAAATTCGCCGCTGCGGATGGTAATATCCATTTCTGCCTTGATCTGCCGCAGAATGTGCTGCATCAGCGGTCTGACATGTTCATCCAGTTCAATCGAACGCATATCCTGAATATCCGCCGGTGTCCGCATGCCGGCAATCGGCAGGAACACAAACAGCTTTTCCTCAATGGGAATCCGGATGTGCAGAATCTGGGAGAACCGGTCAACCAGCTGGTCAACCATCCCGAATTCTGCCCGTGCCGTCAGGTTGTAATACCGCTGGGGCAGCAGACCGATGTAATGCCCGGTGAGGAACCGGTCCAGCATCAGGGTCACAAACTGTTCAAAGCTATCCCGTACACTTTTTTCAAAGCCATGCTGTTCCAGCATCTGCCGCATTTCCTGTACAATTTCCTCATCCAGCGGATAGTCCCGATAGATGGAATCATATACACAATCCAGCACATACCGTCGGATTTCGGTTTCCGTACCATGCAGCATCAGACCCTTGCTGGTTTTGCCGATAATCTTGAGCTGATAGGGTTCAATTTCCTCCCGCAGCTTTTTCAGATCGCTCATCAGGGTGGTGCGCCCTACATTCATTTCATATGCCAGCTCATCGGTCAGCAGCGGTTCCTCCGAACGCATCAGTCTGCCAAACACATATTCCATACGGTAACGAGAGGAATTGAGAAAATCATCTGCCTGCATCATCGTGGAAAGCTGTTCGCGGAACCGTTCCATCTGGAAGATACGCAGACTGTACTTTCCCTGTACGCCGTCAATCACAGCGCAGTCTTTCAATTCCTCATTGATCTGCCGGATATCATTCCGGATGGTGCGTTCGCTCACGCCTAATCGGGCGGACAGAGCACTGACGGTAATTTCCGGTGTCTTGCGCAGAATCTGCAGAAGATTTCCAATCCGGTTGTCAGAAAACAGACGATTCATTGCATCAGCACTCCTTTCCTTTCAGATTAGCCGCGGGATTTGCCTCCCGAGATATTGATGGTGGTACCGGCGATATAGCTTGCACGGTCAGATACCAGATATGCTACCAGGTCGCCTACCTCATCCAGCTTGCCATCGCGTCCCATGGGGATGACCTTGCTGTAATCGGTGGACAGATCCTCCGGCTTGCAGCCGCGGGTGTATGCCAGTGCTTCATTATATGCCGGGGTACGCAGACCGGTAGCTTCCATAATGCCCGGTGCACATGCCAGAACGCGGATGTTGTACTTGCCCAGCTCCTTTGCCCAGGAACGGGTAAAGCTGTCAACCGCACCCTTGGTAGCGGAGTAAGCGGACTGTCCCTGGGAACCTTCCTTGCCGGATTCCGAGGACATATTCACAATAACACCCTTGCCCTGCTTGAGCATCTGTCTTGCGCATGCCTGTGCACACAGGAACACGCCCTTTACATTGACGGCAAACATCTTGCCAAAGGATTCATCGTTCAGCTCATACTGAGGCTTTTCACCCTTTACATCCACCAGCAGGCGGGGCAGGTTGATGCCTGCGTTGTTGACCAGTGCATCAATGCGTCCGAACTTTTCCACAACAGCATCTGCCATGGCCTGTACGCTTGCGCTGTCAGTGACATTGCACTGTACACAATATGCACCATCCAGCTCTGCACCGGTTTCCACATTCATGTCCACAATGACTGCCTGTGCACCTACCTTCACCAGGGTATCCACAACATGTTTGCCGATACCGGATGCACCGCCTGTTACGATGACAACCTTGTCTTCCAATTCCAGCCAGCTTTGACTCATTTCAGTTTCCTCCTCTGTTTCTGTTGCGACCGGCAGTTTGTTTTCTGCGGCCTGTTCGTTTGATGTGAGTTCATTGTAAGTCGGAAACGGTCAGACTTTAATGCCGCTTTTTGCCGTCTGTCGGAAATGCATTCGTTCATCTGTTTTCCATCCCATGGAAAATTCCTGTACGATTGTCCATTTCGCGCAGATTATTTTGGAAGTTATTGTGCACTTTGCACTTGGCATTTAACTTTTATAAATCATTTAATAAATCCATCTCTATTATATCCCTTGGTTACAATCTGTCAACCCAACAGTTTCGCCAAAAAACGGGGCAATTTTTTGGCAGACAATCCGGGCAAAAAAACTACAGA
>CAMBYS010000024.1 GCA_945872165.1 uncultured Clostridia bacterium
CAGAAATGCGTCCCGCATAGGAGAGCTGCCCACAATCACGGCTTCCATCCGGTAAAGACCGTTCCTTTCGGAATACACACCGAAGTATCCGTGGGATAATACACCTGGATCATTCCTTCTGCCGCATGTCCGTTTATCACCGATGCCTGGGGTTCTCCCACAAGGCTGCTGGCATTCTGGCTGTACCGCCCGATTGTTTCCATATTTTTTTCCAGCTGATCCTTCAGCCTCAGGAAACATTTTGTCCTGCTATGGGTATATGTACCTTCTCCTGCGGTAATGGCCTTATATTGTGTTAGAAAAGCTGTTAATTCCTCTGCATCCGCTGTCAGTCTGTGATTTCCCATGGAAGTAACCAATTGTCTGGCTCTGTCAGCCAGAACCTGTGTCCAGGGCACTGCGTTTTGCAGCGTTTGTTGTTCCCCATCCACACAATCCATTGCTTTGTACCGTTTCCGCAGTTCCACACAAAACTGCAGCTTTTGTTCAATCCGGCATGTCAGACAAAGATATACCGCCACTTCGGTAATATTCCAGAAATCAATACCGGTGCGCCGCAGGGCTTTTTTCAGAAAAATCTCCACATCTGCCAATGTCATTTGAAGTCCCAGAGCCAGGACAAAAAACAGATCATCAGAAATTCTGTCTGCAAAAAATGTCGTGCGGCAGGCATGAAGGGAAAGTCTTTTTTTATGGCAATCATCTTGCAGATCGACAGGAACCAGATAGGTTATTTTGCCATTGGGCTCGGTATTCCGCTGCGCGATATGATTCCGGACCATATCCTCCATCATCCGTTCTACAAGATAATCCCGCATCCGACGGCTGCGGCGCACAGCATCCGCTTCCTTTTGCGAACGTCCTGCCAATCCGACCGGTTTCATAACACTGCAAATTTCCTCTATACACCGCAGCCTTTCCTCCCGGCTGTCTGCTGCATATCCAGCTCCGGACAGATCTTCTGCATGCTGATGCACCAGATAATATACAAGAAAACGGAAAAAGCTGACCGGCTTCAGCTGCTGCATCAAGGCATAGGTAGATGGGCTGTTTAAAATATCCTCAAGCTCCAGATTCTCTGCGCAATTTCGCCTGTCCGCAGGCAGGTTCTTCCGGCTTGCTTCAAGCATGGTCTGATACCAGTCTGAAACAGCACTTACCATATGATCTGTCAGGTTAGAATGTATTGTTCCCATAACATTTGTCTCTTTCTCTGTTTCCCGTAAACCATCCGGCATCCGGCTTGTATCTGTGTGTGATAGACCGGTAAATTCCATGGGATTTCTATGACAACTGTAAAAGCCTGTCTGTCTCCATCCGGTTTAAAAATGTCTCATATTTTCACAACAAATTATAGAGGATTTCCATGCATGGTTCAAGTACTGTTGCTGTAAAACAGACTTTTTCCTTCCATATCCTGGTTTCACGAGTTTTTTCTCCTTCAGGAGTAGAGAAATACAACAAAGCATGTTACAATAAGGTCTACAAAGATGTATTGGGAGGAACATATATGAACAAAGGAAATGTAAAGGCTTTATTGCCAATTGGCATTTTTCTTGTGCTGTATCTCGGTCTTGGAATCACATTTGAGTACATTCTGAAGATCCCGATGGGATTTTACAACATTCCTATTGTTGTATCCTTTCTGGCTGCACTGCTGGTGGCATGCATCCAGAATCCCTCGTTAAAATTCGATGATAAGCTGGAAATCATGGCCAAAGGTGTGGGCGAAAAAAACATCATGACGATGATTTTAATCTTTCTGACCGCAGGTATTTTTGTGGGTGTGGTAGGAAGAAGCAGCGCAGAAAGTGTTGCATATTTTCTGCTTTCCATTATTCCGCCCCAGTTTGCCGTGCTGGTTCTGTTTGTTGTCAGCTGCTTTGTTTCCCTTGCCATGGGTACTTCTGTGGGAACCATTACACTGATTACACCTATTGCAGTAGCTGTTGCCAGTGGTTCTGGTTTTGATACTGCATTGTGCATCGGTTCTGTTATGAGCGGCGCAATGTTTGGCGATAATCTTTCTTTCATCTCAGATACCACCATTGCCGCCTGCAACGGACAGGGCTGCCAGATGAAGGATAAATTCCGTGAAAATTTCGGCATTGCGCTTCCGGCAGCACTGGTCACACTGGCTATTATTTTCTTCAAAACATTGGGGGCAGATATGGGTGATACCATGGTACATGAGTATAACCTGATTCAAATTATTCCATATATTCTTGTATTGATCGGCGGTATCATTGGCATCAATGTTTTTGTTGTATTATTGATTGGTATAGTCTCCGGTTCCGTCATTATGCTGGCAACCGGCGCTACAGAAGCCACTGCACTGCTGAGCAATATGGGTTCCGGTGCATCCAGCATGTTTGAAACCACCATGGTTGCCATTCTTGTCTCCGCAATCTGTGCGCTGATTCACGAATACGGCGGATTTGCCGCTCTGCTGCATGGCATCAAACGTATTTTCAAGGGTCGCAAAGCCGGACAGCTGGGTATTGGCCTGCTGGTTGGTGCAATGGATATCGCAACGGCAAACAATACTGTGGCGATTGTCATGGCAAATCCGATTGCCAGAGAAATGGCAGAGGAATATGAGGTGTCACCCAGAAAAACCGCTTCCCTTCTGGATACATTTTCCTGTATCTTTCAGGGCATTATTCCCTATGGTGCCCAAATGCTGGTGGCGATTTCCGCTGCGGCAGAATTGGGGGTGGAGCTCTCTGCTTTTGACATCATTCCGAATTTGTTCTATCCGTATATGCTGTTAATCAGTTCTTTGGTATTTATCTTTGTTGTTCCAGCAAAGAATCGGCACAAATAATACAAACTCATATAACACAAAAACACCGAACCGATGCACACAAAAGCATGCATGGATTCGGTGTTTTGCTCTATGATAATATATTTTGCTATGAGGTATGAATCAGAGATGTCCCTGCTTCATCCGGGTAAAGAAATCCTTTGTTTCCTTGACAACCACACCATTCAATGCAAAAATCGCAATCATATTCGGTATTGCCATCAATCCGTTCACGATATCGGCAATGGTCCACACAGCCGAAACCGTCAGGTATGGGCCAATAAATACCACGAAAATATATACCCAGCGATAGATGGTAATTGCTTTTGTCTGACCGCCCACCAGATATTCCAGACAGCGTTCAGAATAGTAATCCCAGCCAAGAATGGTGGTAAAGGCAAAGAATGCCAGACACAGCATCAGGACACCGGAGGAAATCTGTTCCGGGAACGGAAGTCCATTTGCAAAGGCATAATTGGTAACCTGTACACCTTCCAGACCTTCTACCTGCCATGCACCAGTCATGACAATGGCAAGACCTGTCATGGTACAGATGACAATGGTATCAATAAAGGTACCTGTCATGGATACCAGACCCTGACGAACCGGTTCCTTTGTCTGTGCTGCTGCAGCTGCAATCGGTGCAGAACCCAAGCCAGCTTCATTGGAGAAAATACCACGGGAAACGCCCTTCTGCATGGCAACAAACATGGTACCAACCACACCGCCGGTAACTGCCCGGGGATTGAATGCACCCTGCACAATTATGACAAACGAGCCCGGTACAGAACGAATGTTGCATGCAATCAGAATCAAACAGAATGCCACATAAGCAATGGCCATAAACGGTACGATAACCTGTGCTACGCTGGAAATACGCTTGATGCCGCCGATCAGTACCAGAGCAACAAAGATTGCTACTACAATAGATGCACCAACTACAAAAATGGAGTAATCTCCGATGTACGGAATAGATACCATATGTGTATTGTCCGGATCAAAGAAACCCCGGACGGCATTGGCAATACCATTTACCTGTGTAATGGTACCGATACCCAGCAGGCCTACCAGTACGCCGAAAATCGCAAACAGCTTGGCAAGCCATTTCCACTGCTTGCCCATGCCGCGTTCAATGTAATAAAAGGGACCGCCCAATGAATGTCCGTTTTCATCCACAACGCGGTATTTGATTGCCAAAAGACCTTCTGCATATTTGGTAGCCATACCAAAGAATGCAGCGACAATCATCCAGAACAATGCTCCCGGGCCGCCAGCACAAACTGCTGTTGCAACACCTACAATGTTGCCGGTACCAATGGTTGCTGACAGTGCTGTACACAATGCACCAAAGGAAGTGACTTCGCCTTCGCCATCTTCTTCATTTTTAATCATCCATTTCAGTGCCAGCGGAAGCTTGCGCAGCTGCAGGACTTTCATACGAGCTGTCAGTAAAATGCCGCCCGCCAGAATCAACACCATCAATGGGATACCCCATACCAGTGAATCAATCCGTTCGAGCACTGCAGTTAATGTTTCCATATTTCATAGACTCCCTTCATGAAATAAAAACCCGCAGCAGTTTGGCATACAAAAAAGGACCAGAGCCCATCACTCTGATCCTTCTGATATACATTGCCAAAATATTTGCCTGATATCTCCGTCCTTTTGCCTGAGAGTTTTGGAATGCTGTCATTCCTTGCACCTTCGGCACTTCTCAACGAATCGTTAGAAGCTTCTCCAGAGTGACAATCCATCTGCAGTCCTCACCATCCGACGACAGCACCTGAGAGCGTTACTCCTTCGGTCAATTTTCATTGTTTCCTGCAAATTTCTTCTTGCCCTGTATTCAATTACAGCAGTATATGGCTAACTCTGGTTTACTTTGTCATCCACATTCCGCGGGTTGGTTCAAATGCAAAAGCCATCTCGCGATACAAACCGTACATACATTGCAACTTACACTTCAAATGGAACATGGTTCCAGCATGCTTCGTTTTCATGATACTGTACCTCCGTTTTTTTATCCGGAAAGCTTTCTCTTTGTTAAGTACATCCTACCACAAAAACCGTATAAAGTAAAACAAGAGTTATTGATATTTACAAAAAGTATTTCTTATCACAATGCACAGCAATTGGTTATTCATGCGCCTGTTTCTCAGGTATTTTCTTCCACCCACCTGCGGGTATACGCAATAAATTTCCGGCATGCCATAGAGCAGGTTTCCATGGATCTGGTACCGATACTGATGGTACGTTTTTGCGGCTCATCAAATTCCATGCAGTGGAGTTCATATGGGATATCCTGCAGCAGCAATTCCGGGAAAATACAATATCCCAGATTTTTACTCACCATAGCCATAGCAGCATAATCATTATCCATACAAAATGCCGTATCCGGTGTCACGCCTCTTTTTTGGAAAATCCCACGGATTCCGGTATTATCATCATATTTCATACTGATATACGGATAATTTCCAAGCTCCTTCATAGGGAAACAGGTTTCCTGTGCCAGCGGATGCTCTAATGAAACAATTGCCTTTAGTGATTCTTCCATCAGTGGGAAAACATCCAGCTTTGCACTGACCTCTGTCAGGAAAAAGCCGCAGTCCACTTCCCCATTCAGCACCATTTCCTCAGCACGCAGGCTGTCTTCTTCGGTAATCAATTCAATCTGGATATGGGGATAATCAGCATGAAATTCCTTGATAATATTGGGTATCCAGTGAATGGAAATGCTGTCAAAAATCTGTACCCGGACAATGCCTTTTTCCAGACCATTCAATTCATCAATCGCCTGTTTCAACTGCTGTTCACAGCGATTTAACTGCCGGAACAATGGCAATAATGCAGCGCCCTCTGTACTGAGCCTTACGCCGCCATGCTCCCGAATAAACAGGCACAAACCGGTAAGTTCCTCCATTGTGCTGATAATATAGCTGATTCCCGCCTGTGTATAGCCAAGTGCATCCGCGGCTTTTCGAAAGCTGCCCTCCTGTGCTACCGTAAGAAATACGTTTGCATTCATCTTATCCATGTCTTTAACCCCATCTAACCATATACCGATCTATCCATACTGCCTCAATGTCAAATCCGCAAATGTTAGCAGCAAAAGCAAATACAACAAATTTACATCTGATTATATTATACCGAAACCACAACATCAGTTCAATAAAAATTCTGATCACACAGCACTGGTCTGCTGTACGGATGCACTGCTGTACGTTTTGACCTGCGAAAGGTACAGAGAAACAGGGTTAACTCTCAACTTTTTTCGGTTTATTCACGGCGTAATGCATCAATCGGATTCAACTTGGCCGCTTTGACAGCTGGAAATACACCGGAAATCATGCCGATCAACGCAGACAACAACACAGCAATAAAAATAGCAGGAATACTGATCGCAGTGGGTGTGCCCGTCAGCAGACTGATGATCTTTGCCATGATGATGCCGCATGCCACACCGATGATGCCCCCGACACATGCAAGAACTGCGGATTCTGTCAGAAATTGTGAAAGGATAATCCGATTCTTTGCGCCAAGCGCTTTCTTCAGACCGATCTCACGTGTACGTTCGGTAACTGACACCAGCATAATGTTCATGACACCAATCGCACCAACCAGCAAAGAAATGCTGGCAATCCAAATCAGCTGCTTGTTGGATGATTCTGATAATTCCTGAAGCTGCTGTGCCGATTCCATCATATCTTTGCTCTCATAGGAAAACGAAGAATCATTGTCTGATATACTGCTCAGCAGTAAACTGCTGTTTAGAATTTCGCTGGCTTTTTGTCCTATATTGGTCATATCATCTGTGCTTGATGCACGCAGTGCAACATTTTGCGGTTCATCATACTGAAATGCAATTGGCCATACCGTATTGGGAATAATGATTGTTCCGCTGCCTTGGTTGGTATACATATAATAATCCTGATAGCTGTTGATGACAGGTGCAGTACTTTTGGATGGAACAACCACTCCTATGACTGTAAACGGTTCGTTTTTGATGTCAATGGTTTTGCCAATCGGGTCCTCATTTACAAACAAAGTGGATACCGCAGCCTGATCGAGCAATGCTACCTTATGATATTTTTTATAATCGTTCTCCAAAAATGGGCGGCCATTGGATATCTGATATTGATACACATCCAGATAATCCCTGTCTGCACCAATAATTGTACCGCCATCAAACGAAGTATTTTTGTAATATACGGTATCATAGACATATTCCCGCATGGTGTACAATGACAGATTTTCTACCTTTGGAACAGATGCCAATCCACGGTAGGTACGGTCTGATACCTCAGAAATCCCGGCAGGAATCTGGGTGTAGCTCATATCCACCGGAGAGCCATCCTGACATAATTCTACCGTGACAACGTTGTTTCCGGCACCAATCAGATTTTCTTTAATCTGTTCATTGGTACCTTTTATGGTTGACACAATCGCAATAATAGATGCAATGCCGATGATGATGCCCAGCATAGTCAGGGCTGACCGCATTTTGTGCACCCATATACTGTAAAATGCAAGTTTGATATTTTCTACCATTGGTTTTTATCTCCTTACCACAGATCAGAAATATCGGCCTCGGTTGTCTTTGCACCTTCTTTTACATTCTTTCCATAAGGGAAAGCAATCCAATCGCCCATCTGCACGCCGTCCAGGATTTCCTGATAATACCCATCCAGATTGGCACCCACTTGAACCTCGCATTTGCTCAGCAAACCATCTTCGCCACGAACATAGACATATTTCCGTCTGCCTTCCGTGATCACAAAGCTGGATTCAAGATAGAAGCTGTCGGATTCCTTATCCGCAGTGTCTAATGTAACACCGACATAATCATTTTCATTCAGATCGGCTTCCCCCGACAGTTCAATTGAAACCGGATAATAGGAGGCATTTGTACGAATGCCCTCATGAACAAAATCACCTGCAGGATATGTCCCGATACTGCGGATCGTTCCCTTATATTCTTCGCCGTTCATCCAGTTAGTAACAGAGGCGCCTTGACCTATTTTGACGTCGTCAATGGACCATTCATCCACATATGCCTGCACAATATTGCCGCCACCTGCTGTAATCTTGATATATGGTTTCGATTTGTCCGATGGATTGCCAACATAGGACACCATTCCATCCAGCTTGCTGTATACAATTGTGCTGTCCTTCTCATTTTCCAGCTTTTTATATTCCAACTGTGCCTGCCGCAGCTGTAAATTCAAATCACGGATTTCCTCCTGTTTTTCCCGTATCATTTCGTTCAGCTCACTGCGCGTATAGGTAACCATGGAATCATCCGGTACTCCACCCGGCAAAGGATCGTCTGTATGCTGGGGATCACTGTCATTCGGCTGCGTGGTATCCGGCTCTGATGTATTGTCATCGGTATGCAACAAAACAACCTGCATATCTGCAGAAGCAGCAGCTGTTTGCACCTTTATGCTGCCTGCGGCATCGGCATTGGCCTTTGACACAATATTGTGATTGATATTTTCCACTTTTACCGGCACATCCGGCTTATAGGAACGGATGGTTTCAAGCTGTTTGTTGGCCTGATTTAACTGCATTTTCAGCTGTTTGATGACAATATTCTGCCGTTCCATTTGAATATCCGCCAACGTGCTGTCATAGGAAAACAGGGCATCTCCTTTTTTCACCGTATCTCCCAGCTTTACCATGGTCTCCCCCACGGTCTGGGTATCAGACAGCGTAACAGACTGGGTACCGCTGTTCTTTACCACACCATCCATGGAATCACTGCTGTTCCAGTTCTCCTCCGTTGAAATATTACTGTCAATCTGATATACCGAAACGGCTCCGCCAAAATTTCCCTGATAAATCCGGTAACCGCCAAATCCTACTGCAGCACCCAGCACAAGGATCAATAAAAATCCTTTCATCCATCTGAATACACGCTTCATCTCAGCCCCTCCTGTATTCCGTGAATAATTCTCCATCAAGAATTTGAAAGATTTTATTTGCCTCTCTTGCGATTTCCGCAGCATGTGTAATCATGATGATGGTAATGCCTTCCTCATTTAACTGCCGGAACAGCTCCATGACACGAATGCCGGATTGACTGTCCAGCGCACCGGTGGGCTCATCTGCCAGCAGCAGCTTGGGAGTCCCTACGATGGCACGCGCAATTGCCGCCCGCTGGCATTGTCCTCCGGAAAGCTGATTGGGTAAAAAATCCATACGGTCGCCCAATCCAACCTTCTCCAACATACTGGCAGCACGCTCCCTGCGTTCTTTTTTTCGCATACCGCGATAGAGCAGCGGCAGCGCAACATTGTCCAGTGCATTCAGTTCCGGCAGTAAATCTGCATGCTGAAAGACAAATCCCAGGGTGCGATTGCGAATTTCCGCCATACGGTTTTCTGACAAACCGGAAATTTCCTCTCCATTGAGTGTGTATGTACCTGAGGTGGGCGTATCCAAACAGCCAATTACATTCATCAGCGTTGTTTTTCCAGATCCGGATGGTCCCATGATGGCAATATAATCCCCTTCTTCCACTGAAAAAGTCACATGTTTCAAAACAGGAACCACCAGTTTCCCACGCATATAATCCTTCGTAATATCGTGGCACTGTAAAATACTGCTCATGCGTCTTCTCCCTCCGCAGGTACTGCATCAACCGGATTTTCCTCCATCGGTATCTCCTCAGAATCATCCTCCGGTATTTCCGTGAACTGTCCGCTTCCCGATTCTATTGCATCGGTATCCGAGCTGTCTGACAATGCAGCCTTCTGTCCTTCCTGCAGAGAATCACTGGGATATGCAATATAATCTTCCAGTTTCAGGCCGCTTACGATTTCCTCCGTATTATTTTCATCATTATGGCGTCCAAGCGTAACTTCCTGTTTATGCAGAATGTTTTTCCGGTCTGCAATCCATACATATGCTTTATTGCCATCCTTCACAATGTAATCTTCATACAGCCAAATTGCGCTGCTGTCCGATGGTTCTCCCGGTTCGATATACACATGCTGACCTATCATCAAACCGTCCGAAGCATTTAATGTCACATAGAAGGAATATCTGGAGGCACTGGAACCGGAGGTATTTTCCTCTCCGCCATTGTTTTCCTGTTCCAAATTATCGCTTGTATTCTCATTGCTGATTTTGGAAATCGTTCCTTTCCATGTCTTGTCATCATCCAGACGGGAATGCACAGTCACCGGATCTCCTTCATTCAAAGATGCAACCTCCATCTCACTGACTGTTCCTCTGATCTGCTGAACCTTTGTTTCCAAAATGGTGATAAAGGCATCCGAACCCATACCCTCATCAGAAACAGAATCTTCATTCTGAACCGATTGTACAAGGCCATCCACCTCTGCAACAACATTGACATGGCTCAGATCCTCTTTCAAACGACTCAGTTCTTTCTGCTTGATTTTCAGATTATACTGTTCTTCTGACAGATTCAGCTGTGCCTCCTGAATTTGCAGACTATATGACAGCTGTTCCGATTTCGGTGCAGATTTTTTCTCCTGCTGCAGCTGTTTGATCTGTGTCTGATAGGAAGAAATCTTGTTGGATGAAGCTTCTACCTCCAGATTCGCTGTATCCACCGATATTTGCAGAGATGTTTTATCATAAGTAAACAGGACATCGCCCTTTTTGACCATATCACCTTCCTTGACTCGAATTTCACTGATCTTTTTGGTACCATCCCTGGAAATTCTCTGTGTCTTACTGGATTCTACTACACCGGAATACCGGCTCATTCCGGATAGATCTGAGCCTAAAATAGAACCGACTGTTTGAACATATACTGTATCCTGTTTCTGAGATAATCCATCACATCCCGTCAGCAGCGTACATGCGATCATAACCAGACATATTATTCCGTTACGTTTCACAATATCATCTTCTTTCTAACTGTACTATGCTAACTAGTATACCATATACTGGCAGATAAATAAAATACAATTATATGACAATATGATTACATTGTTGTAATCTTCAAAAAAGATTGCTTTTCCTCAGGACGCCGGGAATATCTTTTAACATAAATCGCCATTATTGTCCTATCATAACGCATATCAGAGTAAAAAATGCACAAAAATCTCCCGTAATACGCGCTATTTCCCGCCAGATGCAGCATCCGGGCATCAAGTAAATCAATATGCCAAAATAAGTATCCAATAACTAGAGTGTCTTTTTGTGTTAGCTGTATTGCGGCAAAATAAAGAACACCGAATCATAAGGGCTTATCCCAAATGATTCGGTGCTATATTTTTTATCAAGGGTGGCAGCAGACAGAGTAAATCTTACGGCTTGAGGTTCGGTTGGATTTCCCCACAGGCGACCAGCCGTTGCCAGCTGGCGGTTTCCCATTATGGTCTGTACCGGGTCGTTACCGATTCCGGGACCGAATTGCCACTTAGTCCGTACTGCAATCCTCTGCCTGCCCAATTACGACAGCCTAGGTGATTTCCACGACAGCTTCCCGTACTCTTAGCCTCTTTTGCAGGACGGGTTTCACAAGCCAATACAGGCAATGTCATGGCCGTGACATATACCCGCGGATGCCTGATTCACCCGGCCCACGCAAGGCAGGCTACACTGCACACAGCGTCTTTGCAGTCTTGCTGCATTCGCACCGCATTGCAGGTTTTATCCTGCCCCGTAGAACATCCATCAATCCGAAGATGTATAGGTGTTCCACAGCAACAGGTCTCCACGGAAACAGGGTCATGATTTCATGCCATTGAAAGATGCCCTGAAACCTTAACCCCCAGCATCCACCCCAAACTGGGCGTAAGAAGCAAACACCAGGGACTTCATCGATATGCCCGTCTACGGATTTTTAGGCCCGTCTTAGGAGCACGAAAAACTGACTAGAATACTGCGCCACCGTTTTTAATGTATCATATTATGAACAAATTTACAAGTTTTCACAAAATAAGTTTACAATTTATTCTGACTTATTTCTGACGGTCAGCAAGAGAAAGTGCCAGTTCCGGCAGGATTCCGGCATCTGTAAAGGGGGTCAGCGCATCGACAGCCTGCTGAGAAAGCTCATGTACCAGCTCATGGCAGCGTTCCAGTCCAAGTAAAGATGGATAGGTACTCTTACCATTTTCTGCATCAGAACCAATCGACTTGCCAAAGGTTTCTGCATCACCTTCAATATCCAGAATATCATCCTGAATCTGGAACGCCAGACCAATGCAGCGGGCATATTCCAACGCAGCTGCCATCTGTTCCTCGGACGCGTGACCAATCAAACAGCCCAACTGGGCGGCAACCCCAATCAGCGCACCGGTTTTCAGTTCCTGCAAGGTTTTTAACTGGTCCAGAGAAATCCGGGTTTCTTCTGCAGCCATGTCCAAGACCTGTCCGCCAATCATGCCATCCATACCGGATGCACGGGATAAAGCTCGAATGGCCTGTACCTGAGTTTCCGCAGATACCATTGCAGTATTTTTCGGATCAGAGGCAGTTTCAAATGCCAGATTAAGCAGACCATCACCGGCAAGCACAGCAGTTGCCTCACCATATACCTTGTGGTTGGTAGGCTTGCCACGGCGCAGATCATCGTCATCCATGCATGGCAGATCGTCATGGATCAGGGAATAGGTATGGATCATTTCCAGTGCACAGGCAAAGGGCAGTGCTGCCTGCTGGTCACCGCCACAAACACGGCAGAATTCCAATACCAGTGCCGGACGCAGCCGCTTTCCGCCTGCCATAGCAGAATACCGGCAGGCTTCATAAATGATGCCCTGACCCTTGTCCTCTTCCGGCTGGATATAAGTCAGAAGCTGCTGTTCCACCAGCTTGCTGTAAGCTGTCAGACGTTCATTCAGCGTCATAAGTCATTCCCCTTCCTCTGTATCGAACGGCACTTCGGTTTCCGTTCCATTCTGTGCTGTAATCATGGTTACCTTTTGTTCCGCTGTATCCAACAGCTTTGACAGATAAGCCGACAGCTTTGTGCCTTCTTCAAACAGCGTCATGCTCTGGTCAAGCGGCACATCGCCGGCTTCCAGCCGTGATACAATTTCCTCCAGACGTTTCATCGCCTGCTCAAATGTCAAATCTTCCATAATCTACTTCCTCAGCATTTCCGTTTGACCTGTTCCACCCTGCATACCGCTCCGCCTTTGGCGAATCGAACCAGAATTTCATCCTCTTTCCGCAGCTTTGCACTGCTGGAAATGACCTGTCCTTCCTTTGTGACCACAGAATATCCCCGTGCCAGCACCTTCAGCGGGCTGTAAGCATCCAGATATGCCGCCTGTTCCACAAATCTCCGGCGGTCAGCAGCCAGAATCTGCTGCATTGCGGCAGTCATCTGTCCGGTCACATGCTCCAGTTCAAAGCGTTTGTCCTGAATATAACCTATTGGAGTATGCAGCTTTCTGCGCTTGTCCAGCGCTTCCAATTGTAACCGGCGATTGGTCAGAATTGCCTGTATGTTCCCCTGCAGGACACTGTCCGCATTGCGCAAAAATTCCCGGATTGCCAGACTGTCCGGCACACAGATTTCCGCCGCATTGGATGGGGTGGATGCTCTGGCATCTGCCACAAAATCCGAAATAGTAACATCCGGTTCATGTCCCACAGCGGAAATCACCGGAATCTCTGACGCATAAATGGCTCTGGCAACAATTTCCTCATTGAATGCCCACAGATCCTCCAATGAACCGCCGCCGCGTCCGGTTATGATAACATCCGCTTCCCCCCGGCGGTTCACCGCTTCAATGGCACTGGCAATCTGTGCTGCCGCATCAGCTCCCTGTACCAGCACCGGATAAAGCTGTACCTGTGCTGCCGGATACCGACGCTTTAAAATGCGCAGCATATCCCGTACTGCAGCCCCTGTTGGCGAGGTCACAATGGCAATCTGCTGGGGCAGCCGTGGAAGCGGTTTTTTATGTTCCGGATCAAACAATCCTTCGGCATATAGCCGTTGCTTCAGCTGTTCAAATGCAATGGTCAGTGCGCCGATGCCATCCGGTATCATATCTGCCACATACATCTGATACTGTCCATATTTCGGATAGACACTGATGCGTCCGCGTGCTATAACCTTCATGCCGTTTTCCGGACGAAAACGCAGACGGGATGCATCCGACCGGAACATCACCGCGGACAGCACACCGTCTTTATCCTTTAAGGTAAAATATTTATGACCGGAGGAATGTGCTTTATAATTGGAGATTTCACCCTGTACAAACAGGTTGCGAAATCCCTCATGTTCCTCCAGCATCAGCTTAATGGCATGGTTTACCTGTGATACGGTATACACATTTTGTTCTTTCATCACAATTCACCACTCAGCATGGCGGCAAGCACCGCGACACCCACCGCATTATCACCGGATAATACCGGTTCTGCAAATCTTGCACCAAACGCATCCTTCATACGCTGCTGCAGCAGGCGATTGGACATCACGCCGCCGGCACACAATACCGGCAAACCGGTCTGCTGTACAGCCTGTTCGGTTGCCCGGATAACGGCAGCAGATACAATATCAATCGCATATCGAGCTACTGTTTCCCGGGAAGCACCCTTCTGATGCAGCTGTTCAATTTTATTCTGGGCACCGGAAAGGGAAAAATGCGCATGGGTTACCTTTGGCCGGAATGGTGTTTCCGGCTGTGTGCAGGCATCTGCCAATGTTTCCAGTTCTGCTCCGGATGGGAACGGCAGATCCAACAGACGTCCGGCACGGTCAATCAGCTGTCCGGCTGCCAGATCATCGGTTCCGCCGATGATTTCCGCCTGAAACAGTTCTCCTTCCGGGTGAACAGACAACAGCTCTGTTGTGCCGCCGGAAAGATGCCATGCCAGAAAAGGCTGCCGCAGCAGCTCCAGCGCACCGGCAGACAAGGCTGCCGCAGCAAGATGTCCCTGCTGATGGGATACCGCATAAAACGGTACATCCAGTGCATGTGCCATACTGCGGGCCTGTCCGGCGCCTGCCAGAAAACAGGGCATATAAGAGCCTTCTACTGCCCTTGGCCGGGTGCTGGCGGCAATGGCACGAATCCGATTGCCAAAGCCGCTTTCCAGCTCCGCAATCCGTTCCGGCAAATGCAGGACATGCTGAAACAGGGCATCACTCTGGCGCAGGCCAATTCTGCCCTCGGGTACCTCCAGCAGCCGTCCCGAATTGTGCCATGCACGGGTTTCACTGTCAAACACTGCCGCAGAGGTACGATAATTTGATGTATCAATGCCAAAAAACAGAGACATTTATTCTGCCTTCTCACGGGCAACGGCACCAAGGACACCGTTGACAAAGGCAGATGCCTCCTTGGACTCATACTTCTTAGACAGCTCAACTGCTTCATCAATCGCTGTAGCTGTCGGAACATCCTCTGCATACTTCATCTCATACAGTGCCAGACGCAGCAGGGACATAGTCATATGAGACAGGCGGTTGGTTTTCCAGTTGGTGGAATACTTTTCTACGATGGCATCCAGCTCAATATGATAGGTACATACGCCTACAACAGTCTTACGGATATATTCCTTCTGTTCTTCCGTCAGTTCTCCGGCATACAGCGCAATATCACCAGCCAGTGATTCCATTACCGTCTGTTCCAGACGGTCAGATATTGCTTCCTCGTCATAAAATTCCTTAAAACTCAGCTCAAAAATCAGATGCAGTGCAATTTCTCTTGCTTCTTTTCTTCCCACAGGATTTACCTCCGTATGCTGTACCCTAACAAAAAGTTGCCATACTACAGCCATTTTATATTTTGATTTATTATACTACACAATTACGGAAAAATAAACCGTTATCTTTGCTTTTTCCTCATTTCGTCCCCCAAAAAGGCTCCATTTGTCCCGGGACAAAAAAATAAACCCTCGACACAGCGTCCAGGGTTTATTTTACGCGCTTATTTGCAATTACTGAAGGCCGTCAGCCGGAACAGTCAATGCAGTTTCAAAGGAAACACCACCTACATTGATGTTCACTGCAGAGGTACGCATGCCAGTCATCGACTGAATCGAAGAACGGACAGCACTCTGTACATTTTTGCTGACCTCACAGATGTTATAACCATACTGTGCAAGCAGGCTGACTTCCACTTCAACCAGATCGCCATGGAAAACGACCTTGACGCCCTTTGCCAGGCTCTTCTTACCCAAAAATTCCGCAACATTGGTTCCGATACCGGAGTAAAGGTTGCCCACACCTTCTGTCTCGGATGCTGCAATAGCGGCGATGGACGCAATGACGTCCTCGGAAATGCGGACACTGCCCTGATCGCTGGCGGAAGTCCAGTATTCCTTGCTGTCTGCCATAGGTATCACACTCCTTACGAAGTGATTATACCATAACCAATTGCTTTTGAAAATAAAAAATTAAAAAAAGCCGGATTATTTCGCTTCACTGATACGCAGCATGGAAGGTTTGGCACCGGTTTCCGTTGTCACCATTTCAGAAATTGCTGCGGCATCAGCAGAGGTCAGCCCTCCATCCGGCGGTGCCACCACCACACTGATGGTATCTTCTGAAATATATACCACTGCATCCGTATATCCTTTGGCCTTCAGCTGGCTTTCCAGCCGTTCCTCCTTTACGGTATATCCTGCGATGGCAGTAATCTGCTGTCCTGCTTCCGCCTTGGCATCCTCTGAAGCATCCTCACTGGACACCGTTTCCCGCAGCATGGTCAACGCTTCATCCCGGGCTGTCTGACGCGACAGACGTGCCTGGGCAAAATAATCACTCTCTGTTTTTTCCGTTCCGCCGGCTTTGGAATCTGCACTGTCTACTGCTGTCACCTCACCATATACACTGCCGGCAGCTGCATCCTCCTCCATAGCCTGATCGGCAATGGTCAGCTCCTCCGGTGACTGGAAGTAGCTCCAGTTCAGATAGACTGCCACGCAGAGCATCAGGCCGATCACACCATAGACGGCTCCCCGTTTTCGTATGGACACCATAAAACTCCCTCCTATTGTTTTAGCTTTGAAATGGATATGTGGTCACTGGAAATGCCGCAAAGTGCGGAAACCGCCTGCACAATCTGCAGGCGCACAGTATCACTGTCTGCACCTTCACACAGGATCACTGCCCCGCGAAAGGTGGGATATTTGCTCTTTATAAGCACCGGAGTCTCGCCATAGCTGCCGTCTGACAGAATGGACATGGTGCTCTGATAGGTTTCGCTGGTGCTGTCGCTGCTCCCGCCGGTGGACTGGCTGGACTGGCTTACATCCGAAGCATAAACCGATTCCTCACCTGCTTCCAGAGACAGCAATACTTCCACCCTTCCGGCACCCTCAATCTGTGCCAGACTGTCCGCTACCGATTGCTGGAAGGTCTGCAAATCAAAGGCAGCCTCTGTCTGTGTCCCTTCTTCTTTTGCCGGCTCACTTGCAGGTACTTTGGCAGACAGGAGCAGCAAAACACCCACAGCAATAACAGCAAGGAAATATTTATACCTCGCCCAGAGAAAGCTCATACGGTTCTGCCAGTTCTTCATGTGATCCCCTCTTACTGTATGCGAATACACGCATCTGTTATACCAAGCTCCTGCCGCAGCCGTGTCCGCAGGCTGGCAAGACTGCTGTCAGATATCGATTTGTCCGTCACCACCTGCACTGCTGTAATGGACACCACACCATCCTCATCCGCTGCAGCTGTAACCGAAGCGGTACAGGAAATATCCAGTGCTTCTGCCTGCTGTACCACATACCGTGCCGTTTCCACTTCCACCTGCCGGATGACTGCCTGCTGATATACATTTTCTGTTTCCTGCTGTTCCGGCAGGGATATCTCCGGCAGAAAATCCGCCAGCACATGGGGCAGGCTCTGCCGCAGCGGTATCGCAAAGGACAAAATCAGCACCAGTCCGGTACCCATGCGAATGACTTCCTTCAGTGCTCCCTCCGGCACAAGGGACAGTGCAACAGCACAAAACAATGAAGCCGCTGTAATGCACAGGATAATCTGTCGAAGCAGATCAATCATGTGGTCATCACCACCGAATATACCAATTCAAAAAACAGCAGTGCGGAACAGCTTCCAAGCATACCCAGAATCAGCCCCATACTGGAGGTTATGCCGTCCAGCAGTCCATTGAGCCCAGAGGGACAGATGGGAGACAGCAGTGCGGTGCCTGCCTTGAAAACCAGATAGCTGATTCCTACCCGTAGAAATGGTACCAGACAGATTGCCGCCACACACAGCATGCCGAATATCCCCAGGGTATTCTTTAATACCACCGCACCGGACAGTACTGCGTCGGTGGCACCGGATAAAATGGTGCCTACCACGGGAACTGAACCGGACAGGGCAAATTTGGCCGCTTTTACCGTGCCGGAATCCAGTCCATGGCTGACAGAACCGGAAATGGTAATATAAAAGAAAAACAGTGTCAGCAGCAGCTTTAATGCGCCGGTAATGAGCCATTTTAAAAAGGCTGCCAGCCGTGTCAGCACATCGTTCCCCATGGCGGTATTCACCGTCAAAATAGCGACATAGGCGGAAACTGCCGGGATAAACACACCGGTAATCAGGGAAATGCACAGATCCAGGGCAAACATGGTGCCGCTGTACACCACAGCAGCAGTTGCCGGAGCACCTGTCAGTGTAACTGCCGTCATCATAACCGGCAGCATGGATTTGGAAAAAATCCGGATTTCCTCCGCAGTTTCGGTACAAATTCCGATCATGCCGGTAAGATTTTCATATACCACAGCGGTGATTCCCAACGCACCTGCCATACTCAATACCAAGGGGGAAATTTTTGAGGTTTTGGAAAAACTGCCGGCACAGCTGCACAAAATCAGCACAATAGCCACCCGGGTCAGGGTAGCAGCCGCACTCCGTACCGCTCCCTGCTGATCCTGCTGTGTGCGCTGCAGCAATGCATACAGCTCCTGTGCCAGATCCTGTTCGGCAGAAATGCCGTTCAGCAGGCTTTGTGCTTCTCCATCCAGAGCCTGCCACATGGATGCCTGTCCGGCAGTCTTCTGATCGGAAAACAGATCCTCTGCTCCCGCCGGTACCCATAAAACCAGCAGGCAAAACACCATTGCAACTGCATGCTTCATGTTCCATTGCTCCTTTTTGTTACAGCAGCATCGCCTCCAACATGGCAAACACCTGCTCCATCAGCGGAATACAGGCAGCAATAGCCGCAATCATGCCGGCGAGTTCCAGCTTGCTGCCAAGCGCTCCCTCTCCCGCATCCCGGCATACCTGTGCGGTAAGATGGACAATCACCGCAATGCCTACAGCCTTGATTACCGGCAGATAGATCGCACCGGAAACCCCTGCTGCCGTCAGAAAGCCTGCCAGCGCATTGAAAATCTGTCCAATCGGTTCCATCACCGCATACAGCAGCACCAGTCCGCAGATCAATGCAGT
>CAMBYS010000025.1 GCA_945872165.1 uncultured Clostridia bacterium
TTTGAGGCCATTGCCGATACGCCTTTCTGACTCCGGAATAGTACGGTCTTTGCCCGAAGCTGTCGGCCATTGTTTCTATCCTGCCGCAGCTTGAAACACCGCCGATGGTATCATTTGGAAATCTGCCAGAGTGTATACCGGATACCGGCTTGAATATTGCGAGATAAAAGCAGAATGATTTTATTCATTCAAAACCACCAGATTCTGCAGGATATCCGGATGCTTTGTTATAAATTAAGGAGAAACGGTGAGAAGACAGTCGAATGCTTTGAAAATAAAATGGTAGACATTTATTTCAAAATATGGTAATATGAGACCATCCATAGATAAAAATCGCTGACGAAGCGGGACAGAGCTTCAGGATGTATATTTCGGGTCGATGGTTGGAAATCGGGCGGGGATACAATACGGAAAAATCCGGCCTGGTTTGCTATAGCCTGCCACGTGCTTTATCATATGGTTTTCCATATGTTTTATATAAAAAACCTTATTAAATTTTATGAAAGGACAGGAAAGATGAAAAATCAGTTTAGGAAGTTTGTCGTCGGACTTCTGACACTTGCAATGGTGGTAAGTACCATTACCCCTGCTGCATTTGCCGCTCCTTCTACAACGACTGGCGCAGATGGCAATA
Organism: uncultured Clostridia bacterium; assembly: GCA_945872165.1. Classification (GTDB taxonomy): domain Bacteria; phylum Bacillota; class Clostridia; order Oscillospirales; family Butyricicoccaceae; genus Butyricicoccus_A. The sequence goes on from CAMBYS010000025.1 coordinate 635, forward strand.
CAGATGAGACTTCTTTGAGTTCCACTGCTGAAACCAATATCGCATCTGCCAACATTGTTGCATCGTTGGAAGACAGCGGAGAAGAGACCGAAGACAGCGAAGCGAAGTCAGCAGTTAAAGATGCAGTCTTTAACAACTACAACGACACCACAGATCTCTCTGAACACGGTATTTCTTCGGAGGAAATGGACTCCGCAACCGAAGAGGTATTGGAAGAGAACAACCTGACCGATTTGGTTGAGGTTACATACGAGACCGATTCCAACGATACGGTTACCACCGCAGAAGTAACGATGGACGACCGGGTTGCTCTTGCAGCAGACGAGCTGGAGGAAAAATCCAACGTATACAATCTGACGGATGAACAGGCACAGAACCTGCTGGGTCTGTATGCACAGTATGTGAAGTCTCTTGAGGATCATGCGGATATTTACGGCGTTCAGGTAGCTTATAATACCACCAAGGACACCAATGCAAATCCGATTGGCTCCCTGCTGGATATTGCAAGCATTCCGGAAACCGGCGCAGACTATGACACCATGGCAGGTCTGGTACAGATCTACTACATGGCTACCGAAATCAGCGCTCAGGCATTTGGCGACCAGATCAAGCAGGTAAGAAATCAGGCTCTGGCATCCCTGAATAAAGATATGACTGACGTTCAGAAGTATCTGGCACTGAATGACTGGCTGGCAAATTACTGCACGTTCTCCATGGCTTCTATTATGGACAACATAGAAGCACCGAAGCCGACTGAGAGCCAGCTCCATGCGGTTGCACGTCAGGCCATGTACAATATGATTCGGGAGCAGGTATATAATCAGGTTTATGATGCTGTAAAGGATTCTTATGATGAAGATACGGCAAAGGCAATTGCAGATGCACAGGCCGACAGCTATATGAACGATCAGACCGATGATCCGAACGGCAATGGTTCTCAGCAGGCAGCTTCTACTGCCGATACCATCACAGGTCTGTGGGAAAGCACGCAGGTTGGTGCATTTATTGGCAAGAGCGCGGTTTGCCTCGGCTATGCCAGCGCATATACCTATCTTGTTCAGTGCGCTTTCCCGGAGGTATATCTGAATGAGGGCGGAAATCTGGACACAGCCTCTGCCTGGAAATCCTATAAGGAACTCAACTATCAGCTGAATGAGGACGGCACGCCGGTAACCGATGAAAACGGTGACTGTGTCTGGAGTGCAGACAGCGCTGCCATCGTTGACCAGGTAAAAATTATTTATGATACGGAATCTTCCATGTTTGGCGAGTCGGGTCACTTTGATTCTCCTCACTACTGGAATGCAGTAAAGACAGATGGCAAGTGGTACTATGTGGATCCCTGCTACACGGATATCTATATTGAATGCATGAACCGCGACCGCGTTGAGACAGACGGCAACATGAACCATCTGTATTTCATGTTCAGCGACTCGTCCGCGCGGCAGCTGTATGATGGATATTTTTCCGACATTATTACACTGTACCAGGATATCGCAACTGATACCACCTATGAGGATGCATGGGTTGCGTTTATCAAGAGCCAGACATATCAGGTTGATGGCCGTGCATATTATTTGTACGATTCCACGGATATGCTGGATATCATGAATCAGTCCGGCGGTGTCATGGGCACCAGCTCGAATTTGAACGAAAGAAGCTCGGAGAGAGCAGCAGACAATCCGTATGGAGATATCTTTGGCGATACCGAGCTGAAGGTCGTTTATCACGATACGATGCTGGCAGATTCGGATGCTTCCTTTGTAACACTGGTCGATTTTAACAATGGTCAGATTTACAACCCCAGCACCGATGAAATGGTAGATAATGCAATGATTGCAGAGCTGTATGCAGAATATACAGAGGCAACAGAGCAGTATCCGTCCATCGCAATTTCCACAGCATATTATGACGGCAAGGTATATTTCAGCCTTTCCAACTGCATCCTGTCGTATGATCTGGAAACCGGTGCACTGGAGAAGCTGGTTGAGTATACCAAGGTAAGCGGACAGCGTGATTTGACGGTAGCATTGGGCGGCATGGGCTTCACCATGACCAATGATGCTTCGGGCGAAAACACCATTACCGTAGAAAATCCGCCGATTGCGGACATGACCATCAAGGATGACGGCAAGATGTATGTTTCTGTCGCTACCTGTTATGGTTTTGCATCCGGTAAGGGCGATTATACTGATGAGGATGGAACCGTCCATAATCTCATGGAAGATGACCGTAGCTACGGATACAAGTTTGCAGAAACAAATTACAATCCGGACTACAACACCTACTACTCCAGCAGCGATGACACCAACGATAACGATGAGTTCATGTGGAGTGCTAACATTGTCGGCACCATTGAGATGTCGCATCTGACAGGCACAGAGCATAGCTACAGCAAAGTTAACGTACCGGAAAGCTGCACGGAAGATGCGTACACGGTAAGCCGTTGCACGGAATGCGGCCTGATTCAGGAGTCCACGGAAGAGACACCGGAAGAAGGCGGCTCTACTGACGAGACACCGGAAGAAGGCGGCTCTACTGGCGAGACACCGGAAGAAGGCGACTCTACTGGCGAGACACCGGAAGAAGGCGACTCTACTGGCGAGACACCGGAAGAGGGCGAGCCTACGGAAGAAACCCCGGCAGAGGAAACCCCGGGACATGGTCACAGATACATCAAGCTTGATGAGACTTATTACACCAAGGATGACAATGGCAACCGGAATACCGGTACAGCTTATTCGTGCATCGACTGTGGCAAGAGCTTTGATGCGGATGAACTGGAAGAAAATAAGACGGACGCAGACGAAGTATTTAAGATTACCACACTGAGCGGCGACAAAGCCAACGTATGGACCCATTCTGCAGATTACACGCAGGCTGCTTTGTACAGAGTTCCGGTAGAACTGCAGGATCATATGTTTGACTGTGTATGGGAGAATGCAGACATCAGCACCCGCACGGTGGCAACGGTCTCTCAGAAAGGTGACTGTGTAAGCGGACTTACTTACACCTATACCGCAACGGTTGACGGTCAGGATTATACGGATACCGAGGACGTTGCGTATGATGCGCACACATACGCTGCGGAGTGGACATGGGCAGAGGATTATTCCACTGCAACAGTAAAGCTCACCTGTGACGTTTGTGGTAAAGTAGCAGAGGAAACCGCTTCTACTAAGGATCAGAGCATCACCCAGAGCGGTCATACTGCTGAAACCTGCGAGGAAGCTGGTTCTGTTTCCTACACGGCAAAGGTTACACATGACGGTGTGAACTATACCAGCTCCAAAACACAGGAAATTCCGGCTAAGGGTCATTCCTACGGCGAGCCTGCATGGGAGTGGACCAAGACAGAAAATGGAAGCTATACGGCAACCGCAACCTTCACCTGTGAATCGGATGCTTCGCATGTAGAAAAGCAGGATGCAACAGTGGAAATCGTAATGGACGAAGCAACCGGTACGAAAAAGTATGTTGCAACCGTAACATTCAATGACACTACCTATACCAGCGAGCATGAGCTGGAACTGTATATTACGTCTGACCCGACCGATTATACTGGTGAGGTTGGCACAAAGGCAGAATTTACAGTTGCTGCAGAAGGCAACGGTGAACTGACCTACCAGTGGCAGTATCAGAACGTCAACAGCAACTACTGGCAGAATTCTTCCCAGAGCGGCAGCACGACGGATACGCTGACTGTTCCGATCACCGAAGCACGTGATGGCCAGCAGTATCGCTGTGTTGTCACCGATGAAAATGGCAATACTGTTATTTCCAATGCAGCAGCAATCCATGCAACCGCAGCAACACCGAAGATTACCATCACCTCTCAGCCGGCAGATTACACCGGTGAAGTTGGCACCAGTGCAACCTTTACGGTCGCTGCAGAAGGCAACAGTGAACTGACCTATCAGTGGCAGTTTAAGAACGCCAGCAGCAGCTACTGGCAGAAATCTTCCCAGAGCGGCAGCACGACGGACACGCTGACTGTACCGATCACCAAAGCACGTGATGGCCAGCAGTATCGCTGCGTGATCACCGATGCAAATGGCAATACCGTTACTTCCAATGCGGCAGCAGTTCATGCAACTGAAGCAGCACCGAAGATTACCATCACCTCTCAGCCGGAAGATTACACCGGTGAAGTTGGCACCAAGGCAACCTTTAAGGTCGCTGCAGAAGGCAATGAGCTGACCTATCAGTGGCAGTATCAGAATGCCGGCAGCAACTACTGGCAGAAATCTTCCCAGAGCGGCAGCACGACGGACACGCTGACTGTACCGATCACCAAAGCACGTGATGGCCAGCAGTATCGCTGCGTGATCACCGATGCAAATGGCAATACCGTTACTTCCAATGCGGCAGCAGTTCATGCAACTGAAGCAGCACCGAAGATTACCATCACCTCTCAGCCGGAAGATTACACCGGTGAAGTTGGCACCAAGGCAACCTTTAAGGTCGCTGCAGAAGGCAATGAGCTGACCTATCAGTGGCAGTATCAGAATGTCGGCAGCAGCTACTGGCAGAATTCTTCCCAGAGTGGCAGCACGACGAACACGCTGACTGTTCCGGTCACCGAAGCACGTGATGGCCAGAAGTATCGCTGCGTAATCACCGATGCAGATGGCAATACCGTTACTTCTAATGCGGCAGCAATCCATGCAACCGCAGCAACACCGAAGATTACCATTGACACGCAGCCGACCGATTATACCGGTGCGGTTGGTACCGATGCAACCTTCACCGTTGAGGCTACCGGCAACAGTGAGCTGACCTATCAGTGGCAGTATCAGAACGCCGGCAGCAGCTACTGGCAGAATTCTTCCCAGAACGGCAACAAGACCGCAACGCTGACTGTTCCGATTACCGAAGCACGTAATGGTCAGCAGTATCGCTGCGTGATCACCGATGCAGACGGCAATACCGTTACTTCCAATGCGGCATCCATCATTGTCGGATAAGTTGCGTTCCAACGGAAAGACAATCTGTAAAGCAGTTGATTTTTATGGTAAAGTAAACAACTGAGTGGGCGCACTGCCTGCGAACAAACATCCTGCATGCTATATTCGTATGGTGTGCAGGATGTTCTTTCATTCATGAAAACAGGTTGCAATGCTGTTCATTAAATGGTATAATAAAAGAAATTTGAAGCATACAGGCCACTTGGAGGGCATAGCCGCTTTTTCCCGGGAATAAGTTGGATTTATGTTGTATTGCTATAAATCTAGGAGGATTACATGATGAGACGTAAAATTCAGGTGATGATCTTGGCCGCATGCATGCTGCTGGCTGCCGGCTGTGGCTCAAAAGATTTATCCGACTCTGTAAACAATGCCGCGACTTCCGCCAATGGTTCTGCTGCGCCCGCCAGTGAGTCCGCTGCGGGTACCCCATCTTTAAATGTAGAAAATGATACCTTTACCTTTGAACAGCTGGCATGTCAGGCTGGCGCAAAGGAAGCAGATGTATTGACGCTGCTCGGAGCTAAGGAAAAGAGCGATTCTTATGCCACAACCCTGTTTGGCGAGAGTGTAACGGTTGTTCTGACCAGCGAAGGGGATACCGTAAGCGCAATCAAACTGACCTTCGCAGGGACAAACGCTGATTCGGTTATCAATGCAATTGCTGAAGAGCTGGGCATGGATGGCGAACGCACAGATAACACCGCAACATGGTCCTATCAGAATAATACGGTTACGCTGACCACAGATAATCAGAACTGCGTTGTTGATATTACAAAGGCATAAGCAAAGAATCCTGCAATAAGACAACGTAACAGAGAAAGATTGTTTATCGGCGATGACAGGGAAACAAAAAGCTGATCGGGGCAGCATGAATTGCATGTCTGCTTCGACCAGCTTTTTATGTGAATAAACGATAGATTACCTGATGAAAGCCTGACCGTTTATGGTTGACTTTTTTAATCATGAAAGGTATAATATAGAAACAACGTGTAGCGTAACTGCGTAATTCCGGTTGCTCGCTGCACGTTGATTTTTTTATTTGGAGGCAATATGATGGAACAATGGAAATGCAGCATTTGCGGATATATTCATGAAGGGGCGCTGCCTGAGCAGTTTACCTGCCCGATTTGTAACAATCCTGCATCTGTTTTTGAACGCGTGGAACAGGTTCAGACCAGTATAAACAGATACAAGGGAACAAAAACAGAAAAGAATCTCGAAGAAGCCTTTTCCGGGGAAAGTCAGGCGAGAAATAAGTATACATTTTTTGCCAGTGTTGCCCGGCACGAGGGCTATGAGCAGCTGGCAGAGCTGTTTCTGACGACAGCACGCAATGAACAGGCACACGCCCGGATGTGGTTTGAAGCTTTGGGCGGAATCGGTGGAACTGCTGCCAATTTGCTTGCAGCTGCAGAAGGCGAAAACTATGAGTGGACAGATATGTATGATCGAATGGCCAGAGAGGCGGATGAGGAAGGCTTTCACGATATAGCAGAGAAGTTCCGTCAGGTAGCAGTCATTGAAAAAGCACATGAAGAACGGTATCGCAAGCTGCTTTACAATGTGGAGATGCAGCAGGTGTTTGCCAAGAGCGGTCAGACCATGTGGGAATGCCGTGTCTGCGGACATCTGGTTGTTGGAACAACGGCTCCTGCGGTATGCCCTGTTTGCAGCCACAGCCAGAGCTATTTTGAAATTCGCAAGGAAAACTATTAAATCTAATATCGTATGCAGTGTGCAGCCAGGAGGCATAAGTCCAGCTTTCCCGGCTGCATATTTTTTTTTGTCACATGGAGGTGAAAACAAACATGGCTTTTCAACCCAACTCTGCGAGTAACAGGATTATTACAATCAGCCGCGAATTCGGCAGTGGTGGCCGTACAATTGGCAAAAAAACTGCGGAAAAGCTTGGCATTCCCTGTTATGATGCCCAGCTGATCCAGAAAATTGCCGAGGAAAGTGGATTTGCTGCGGATTATGTCAGAAAAGAAGGGGAAGATGCAGTGGGAGGATGGATTTTTCCAATCATAACGGATCGCACGATGGGAATGACAAATCAGGATACATTATGGGTGATTCAGCGGAGGATTATCCTTGAACTGGCAGAAAAAGGTCCCTGCGTTATTGTTGGCAGATGTGCTGACTTCATTTTAAGAGGCAAGGCAGACTGCCTGAATGCATTTATCTATGCCAGTATGGAATGCCGGGCAGCGCGTATTGTGAAAGAATATGGCGAAAGGGAACAGTCGCCGGAACGCCGCCTGAAGGAAAAAGATAAACGCCGGGCAGCCTATCATCGGTTCTATACCGACATGACATGGGGGCATGCGCAGAATTACCATATCTGTCTGGACAGCGGTACACTTGGGATCAATACATGTGTTGAAATTCTTAGCCGTCTATATCATAAAGAAGTCATCCAGGCCTGAGTTTTGGCAGGAATACCGGGAGTCTGGCTGATGGTTGAAAGCCGGCAACAGCGGCATTGATTTTTGAATGCAACAACGGAGGACATCCGATGCTTTGCGGCAGGATTTCACGGTGTGCAGACCATGATGCTCGGACGCGGTCTGCTGGCAAATCCCGGGCTGGCAGCACAGGCAGAAGGACGGGAGCCGGTGGAAAAACAGAAATGATATAGCTTTCATTGTGTGCGAATCGACTTATACCGGCTGAAAAAAAGACTTTACTGAGGGGCTGCGTTTCTGTGTGTACAGCGCGGTCAGGCACGCTGCCAAAGCCAATATGCCTGATGGGAAAGCCCGGTGATCAAGGATAGTTCATTCTCTGATTGCCGGGCCTTTTGTTATGCAATTTTTCTGTATGAGATAGACCTGGAATCATCATTGTTGACAGTTCTGGAATTTATTGCGGTGGACAACTTTTTTTGTGCGATTATTATTACACTATATTTATTTGAAAGGAATGGTCATATGATTTCTACTATTTGCTATGATTATCTGCATGATAATATAGTCCGCTTTGATCTTTGTGGTCTTTCATCGGATCCAAAACCTGTTCCCAGTTTTGAAAAAAGAATCATTGCAAATGGAAGCTCATTCATCGAAATGGATACCGGTTTGCTGTATCTTTTTGACGAGAATTCTCAAAAATGGTTAGAGTTTGGAGTGAATGTATGATGCTTGATATCATTGCGCGCGGAATGGCTGCAAAGGCGCTTCAAATCGGAGCTCCAACGGATAAACAAATTATGGACTCGCTTTCTGTGCTGGCGGAAAATGGAAAAATTACTACAGGCGCTACAGAAGAACAAGCCGCACAGATAGAGCAGAATACCGCAGGAATCCATATGCTTTCAGCGATGCTTGAAAGCGATATCAATTCGCAGGGCATGTGGGAAAGCGGGCAAATTAATTCGGATGGAACAAACGGCGCGAACAATGCCAGAATCCGTACAATTGGCTATATACCGGACAATGTAGTCCGTGTGAAAACAGATGGTCAGGCCAATGTCAGGGCACAGCTGTATGCCGCAGACGGTACGTTTGTCAAGGTATCGGCACTGGGATTTACGCAGGATTTTATGGTTGCAGATGTACTGGCGGAAAACAGTCAGGCCGCCAAAATCCGGCTGACCATCCAGCATGTAAAAACAACGACTGTCATTGATACATCGTATTCCGAACATGTTCATCTGATCGCCCTGACGGATACCGATTTGTCTGCCGCCGGAAAATCGGCAGATGCAGCGGCAACCGGTGCGGCGATTACGGCACTGAAGGAAACAATCACTGTACCAGTGAGCAGGATAAGCGGACTTGTGTCTATTAGTCCGAATTTAATTGATATTGATTCTTGCACCGTAGGAAAAAACATCAATACATCGGGTGAAATCGTTGACAACGAAAGCACCATGATTACAGATTACATCGAAGTTCCTTTGGGTACAGATTGTTGGATTACAAAAAACTGTAATCCAAATGGAACGAATGGTATTTATGCGTGTGCGTTGTATTCGGAAGACAAGAACTTTATAACCAGATTATATAACTCAACAACGCTATCTTCCTTCGGGATAGCCGCAGGTAAGAACTGTAAATATGTCAGACTTGCAATGTATACTGCGGCTACTGATACGATGGCGGTATTAGATATTCAATCTGACCAGCCAACGTATACAGATTTACCCTATTCGGAATTTGGCGAAAAATGGATAGAGTATGATTATCTGTCAAAATGGTTAGACGATGTTCCTACAGGCGACGCTATTACACAAATTATCACCGATTATCCCAATAGCGGCGATCATCCATTAGACCATATTATTCGTGATGGTGGGATGTGTGGAATTTTTCGGACAATCGGTGTTGTGGGTGACAGCTTATCATCTGGTCTTCTGGAATATAAAAATTCTGAGGGAGAAACGCAAGGGGTGGATTGTTATGAACATTCGTGGATTAAGCACATAGGAAGAATATGTGGCAGTACAGCCCACAATTTTTCGGTCGGCGGACTAAAAGCCAGTACATTCTGGACTACCACAAATGCTAAAGTCAAGCTATTGCGCGATGCCGACGAAAATTATAAATGTGATGCATATTTCATTGCTTTAGGCGTAAACGACATTGCAGACGAGAACATAGAGGTCGGATCAAGCGCGGATATAGCCAATGATGAAAGCACAACATTCTATGGATATTATTCAAGAATCATTAAACTGATTCAAACAATACAGCCAAGAGCAAAAATATTCCTTGTTGGTCTTCCGAATGATTCTAAAATGACAGCCTGGGGTTCCAGATTCACAAATTTCAAAAACGCTGTTGCTGATATGGTTAATTATTTCGATAATTGCTATTATTTGGACTTATACACGTATGAAAAACCATATAACAGCGACTTTCACGAGATTTATTTTAATGGTTTTCATGAAAATGTTCTTGGATATCTTAGAACTGCATGGATTATTTCGTCTTATGTAGACTGGATTGTTCGGAATCATTATACAGAATTCCGTGAAGCAGGATTTATTGGAACAGATTATCACTATTATAATAGTTAGGGCGTATCTGAAAAGTTGAATCCTTTTTCTGTCGCAGAATACACGCTGTGCAATGTGATTTTACATGCGGCACAGTATGTGCTGGAGAATCGGTAATACTGGCATAGAATGAAATGCGACGGATGGAAAACAGAAAGTCAGCTTTAAGAAAAATACATTTATATTCATAGCAATCAGGCCATACTCCTTTTGAGGGAAGCGGTGCATAAAAACATTGTTCCTCTTGAAAGGAGTATTTTTTATGAACAATAGGTGCAAATAGGAATAGATTCATATTGGTCTTATAGATTATGTGGAAATTTGTCGCCAATGATGTGAGGGGATAGAATGAAAGACTGAAAATGGTACGATTTAGATTGTTTTGTGTATTTCTATGTATTTGCTGAGCATTTTTTGTATATTCCGTGTATTGACACACAAAATAATATTTTATAAAATTTTAAAGGTATACATGTTTGCCTGGGCACTGTCTGAAGACCTGGAAAATAACGAATATTATGCCAGGGGGAGAAAATGTTAACGAAGAAAGCTTCTGTATGATAATCTTCTTTGGATATTATCAGATGCGTGCTGATTATCGCATTACAGAAAGCAGAAAAATCCTGGAAACGTTAGGGTGCCTGGGAGAAAAACTCTTGAGGGGTTAAGGAGAAAAGGTTGAAACATTTTAATTGAAGTAGCAGCCCCAAAAAGGGCGCATAAACCCAGACTACCGCAAGGTAGCCGAAAAAATAACAGTTATGCTTTAGGTAGGAGCAGAGATGATATATCCCTGTCTCTGTAAAATAAAGATTGCTTGATCAATCGAAACCTCACGATGTTTGGGAGGTCTGTCAGATATGGTATAAAGCTCTGCGTTGTACGGTTCGTTCTTTTTCAGGATATTATAGATAGCAGTCAGCATCATTCTTGCAATAGCAATAATCGCTTTCTTATGACCGCGACGTTTTTTGAGATTGAGATAGCGATTGCGAATCGCAGGATTGCTTTTCTTGCGAATTGCACAAAGAGCGCACTGTACAAGCAGTGGCTTAATATAAGCCCCGGCCCTGCCAATTCTGGTAGTTTTCTTCTTGCCAGCACTTTCATTATTCTGAGGTGTAAGACCAGCCCAAGAGCAAAGATGTTTTGAGGTGGGAAACACAGACATATCCGCGCCGATTTCAGAAAGAATGCCAACAGCAGCATAGGCTCGGATACCCGGCACCGTCATAATAAGATTGAGCTGAGGAGGATACTTTTCAGCAGTTGTCAGGATCAGAGATTCAAGATTTGCTTTGCATAATTCGAGAGTGTCCATATGAGAACGAATAATACGAAGCTTTTCAGCCTGTTCGGGACAGATTGTTCCATCAACAGCAGCAAGAACCTGCTCATCTGTTGCTTTCATACCTTTGGTACGAAAGCCGGAAACATCCGCAATTTTTTCAGTAGGATTATTCAGAAGACGAGATGTAATTGCAGTAGCGGCTTTACCAAAGACATCAGAAAAGACATCATCCAGCTTAATGTTGGAAACAGTCAGGCAATTTCTCGCACGATTTTTCTCACCGGTAGTGAAATTGGTGAGTTTTGAACGATAGCGCACTAGATCACGGAGCTGACGAATGTCGGTCGGAGGTATAAAACTACCAGAAATCAAGTCGTGCTTGAACACATCTGCAATCCATTTGGCATCCTTCTTATCCGTTTTCTTGCCACGAATCGCTTTGACATACTTTGGGTGTGCCAGAACGATATTGCATGTTGGCTCTAAGATATTGTAAATTGGAATCCAATACTTTCCGGTCGATTCCATACAGACATCGTTGCAATTGTGTTCTGTAAGCCAATTTGCACAGCGGCGCAGGTCTCCGGTGAATGTGGAAAATCTTTTGCTTTGATAAGAGGTGATTCCCTGATTGTTGGTAGACGCAATACAGGCGACAAGAAAGCTCTTGTGAACATCCATACCACAACAGATTGGATAAACGATTTTAAGCATAACTCATCCTCTCAAAATAGTATTTGAGGAGAACAGGCAGGGACTGGACACTCACTGAAAGATTGAAGTAGTCTGTCTCTCCAAAGATAAGGTTACAGGGTTCAATGCCCTACTCATTTGTGCTTGAAAGAGCGTCCGGCACACATAACGATTCGGTCAGTCCGCGGACTGTGCCCACTCACCTCCACGTGCTCTGTAGTGTGCCTGCTTCCTCAATTCTATTTTAACAAATTTTTGCATAACTGCGTTAGGCTCTTGGGTTTCATACCCTTTTGTGCCTTGAAGCGCAGCGGAAAGGAATGGTCATAACGATGGAAATAATACGACATGATACCGATGCACTCGATGATATTGATTTCTTAAAACTATTCCATACACTATTAAGCAAGCTACATGTTATTTTTCTGTGTGGTCTGCTTTTTGGTCTGCTTGCGTATGGGGCTGTTTATCTGTTGATAACGCCGAAATACATGGCGAGTACAATGCTGTATGTAAATAATGCTTCAACAAAGGAGAATGCTACCACGATTACACAGAGTGATCTGTATGCTTCTTCGCAGCTGGTAAACACGTATTCCGCTATCATTACTTCAGAATCTTTTCTGGGAAATGTAATTGCAGATGCAGATATTGATATTGAGGTGGAGGATCTTGCAGAACAGCTGGAAATTGAGTCTGTCAATGATACAGAGGCATTTAAAGTAACCGTCATGAATGAAGATCCGAAGGCTGCCGCACGCATTGCCAATGCGATTGCGGATATTGCACCCAGCCAGATTCCTGCTATTGTAGACGGCAGCTCTGTAAAGGTTATTGACTATGCAAGCATCCCAACGGAGATTGCGAAGCCGAGTTACCGTAAAGCTGCATTGATTGGACTTATGCTTGGTCTTTTCATTAGCGCAATCGTCATTCTTTTGAGAGAAATTATGGATACGACCATTAAATCGGAAAGTGATCTGGAAGAATGGAATCTGCCAATATTGGGAGTTGTGCCTGATTTTGCAGAAGCAAAAAAGAAAAAGTCCTATGGATATAGTTATGGAAATCAAAATGCAGGGAGATAAATGATGAGAGGGTCAAAAAAGCGTGCGGGAAATGCTGGTTTTAGAAATCAGGTAGAGTATCTGCTGACGGAGACAGTTCCCTTTGCGATTCAAGAAGCATATAAAATCATTCGAACGAACATTATTTTTTCCATTCCGGATGAAAAATGTAAGAAAATTTTAGTAACCAGTGCTTTACAGGGTGAGGCAAAGAGTACCACGGCAGTGAATGTGAGTATTGCATTTGCGCAGAATCAATCTCAGATACTGCTGATTGACTGCGACCTGCGTTTGCCTACGGATGCGCAGAAGCTGAACGCACAACAGTCTCCCGGTCTGACAAATCTCCTGGTGGGGATGTGTACGTTGGATGCAGCAATACAGCATTTGCCGAACGGCATTGACGTGCTCACCGCAGGCGATATCCCGCCCAATCCGTCGGAATTGCTTGGCTCGCCGCGTATGGAGCAGATCATGAAGGAATTGGAGAGCAGATACGAATATATTATTCTCGATACGCCGCCGGTTTGTACTGTTGCAGATGCGGTGATTCTCTCCAAAATGGCATCAGGTGTGATTTTGGTTGTGCGTCAGGGAGTTGCAACACGGGAATATGTGAACAATGCGCTGGAAAAACTCAGAGTTGCCAATGCGAAAATTCTTGGCATAGTTATGACCGGGGCGGTAAATGAAAAGACAAAAAGCTATAGCAAAGGCAAGAGTTATGGATATGGATATGCAGATACCTATGCCATGGCACAGACACAAATAGGGGATCAGAAAAATGAAAGTCATTGATTTTCATTCCCATATTCTGCCGAATATTGATGATGGAAGCAAAGACATCAATATGTCTGTGGAAATGCTGAAACGATCAAAACAACAGGGAATTGATGTAATCGTTGCGACACCGCATTTTTATGCGGACAGTAATACAATAGAACATTTCCTGAACAAGCGCGCGCGTGCGCTGGAGCAATTGGAAAACCATACAGATTTTTCTGCCCCCAAAATTGTTGACGGTGCAGAGGTCTGTTTTTTTACCGGAATCGGGCAGGCAGATGAAATTGAGAAGCTGTGTATCGGAAGCTCAAATCTGATGCTGCTGGAGATGCCATTCCGAGCATGGTCCACAGGAGATCTCCGTGAAATCGAACGATTGCTGAATCGTGGAATCAGACTGATTATTGCGCATCTGGAACGGTTTTATCGGTTTCAACAGGATAAGGAATGGATACTGAACTTACTGGATCTTCCGGTACTAATCCAGCTGAATGCAGAATGCCTGCTGCATTGGAAGGAACGCCGGCGGGCTATTAAGCTGTTTCAGAACGGACAAGCCCATCTGCTTGGCTCAGACTGTCACAATCTTACAGGCAGGCCACAGAATCTGCTGGAAGGCCGGGCAGTACTGGAGAAGAAAATAGGACGGCAGTTCCTGGAGCAGATGGATCAGTTGGGTGCATCACTGTTGAGAGAGGATATTTGAAATGCGGAAGGTGCTTGGATTTATTGGCTGTATCATCCTTGCAGGAGGCCTGTTTGCGCTGGACTACTGGCAGGGATATAATAATGCACAGATATCAGAACAGTTGAAACAGGATAATACGGAAATCCAGCAGCTGTTAAATGAAAAATTGCAGTTGGAAAAGCAGATAGAGGAAACTGTACAGCAGGAACCGAAGCAGCAGCCTGCACAGGAGACAGAGGAAATTCCGGGAGCTGTTCTTTGCTTTCATTCTTTGAACCAGAGTTTTTATACGGAAATTTATCCTGTTGTAAAAGAGAAGGTAGATTCCGGTATTCTGATACTCGAGAATGGCAAGCTTCCGGGAGATAACAATTATATCTCCGCACAGGATTTTTCTCAATTGATTGACAGCGGCTGGGATTGCGCCGTTTCCATCGAACGGACGGCGGATGATTCTCAGTGGCAGACCGATATTGAAAATTATCTGAATGCATTGAATGCCCGGGTTTCTGCAAAACCGACAGTATATTATCTGCCTTCGGGAGAATGCAGTGAAAGCGATGCGCAGATTTTGAAGGCTCTTGGATTTGAAACGGTACTTTGCCACGAAGAGACAACAGCAAAGACCGTAGGAGAATTGAATGTTGTCCAGCTGTATGGATATAATGATTCGACTACGATAAGCAACGTTTTGGACAACCAGGGCAACTGCGGGTTAGAGATTTGGGTAAGCTGGAATCGTTCGATCCGTACACGTGTGCGTTACACGGAAACAGCGCTGCAGAGCCTGTTGAACAGCAGCGCCATAACATTCAAAGGATTGGATGATCTGCTCAGTGAAGAAAAGACTTCCACATCACAAACTCCGGAGGAGAGAATTGCAGAAATAGATCAGCTGCTTGATGATCTGTACCATTAAAAATGGCATCCGGATGGAAAATAAAACTGACAACATTTTACCAGGAGCGGCGTTTCATGTAAAAGGTTAACACAAGTGATCCCCAAACAGTGCAGAGCATCATGTTTGCATGGAGGGAAAGCTTGCAGCTTTTGGGGAGTGAGGAAGAGTTTAGATGAAATTGGCAGAGATGACAACGGTAGATATGGAACAGGCTGGCAATGGGGAAAGCCTGAGTGGCGAACAACGGATCTATATCAACCGAAAAGAGCAGTTGTGCAGCAAAAGAAGATATTGGATACTCAGACGGGTACAGGATATTCTGCTTTCGGGGATTGCTTTGATTGTTCTTGCTCCGATCATGTTGCTTATTGCTCTGGCAATTTACATTGATGATCCGCATGGCAGCCCGATTTTTACGCAGATTCGCTGTGGAAGAGACGGAAAACCGTTTAAGTTCTATAAGTTTCGAAGCATGTGCGTGGATGCGGAAGATAAGCTGGCTGCATTGCTTGAAAATAATGAAATGGATGGTCCGGCATTTAAAATCAAGGACGATCCGCGTATCACAAAGATTGGGCGGATGATTCGAAAAACAAGCCTGGATGAACTGCCGCAGCTTTGGAATATTTTCAAGGGAGACATGAGTATTGTCGGTCCAAGACCGGCACTGCCCAGAGAGGTTGAATTATACGATGACTATCAGCTCCAGCGCATGTATGTTCAGCCGGGACTGACCTGTTACTGGCAGGTTCAGCCGAGAAGAAATGATATTTCCTTTGACGATTGGATAGCTCTTGACATTAAATACATACAGGAACGAAGTTTTTGGGTGGATTGGAAAATTATTTTTATGACAGTTGGAGCAGTCATACGAGGCGAAGGAGAATAATTCCTGCGCTGAAACTTCAGGTGCGATTCCATCCGCGGATGAAAACGCTGTTTCCTGATCCTTTCAGGAGTGCAGGCAGGGAGCTTCGATACATATTACAAACCCGAATGCCATAAGCAGGATATTTTACATTTCTGATAAAATGCCAATATGCTTACAAGAGTATTCTGCGTATATCAGCCTGCAAGCCGATGTCAGTTGACAGCAAGCTACAGGCTTTTTCTTTTGAATTTTTATGGAGAAAATCGCCTGCTGTATCACAGCTGACAACCTGAGATTCAGCAGAAACATGAATAACCGGAGGAGAGAGGACATGGCTGGAAATAGAAAGAAAATTTTATTTTTGGTTGAGGCCATGGGCGGCAGTGTGTTTACCTATATGGTTGACCTTGCAAATCGGCTTGTAAAGACGTATGATATATATTGTAAGGGGTCTGCCCTATGAACTTTAGTGGGTGATTTTTCGAGGTTAGATTGAGGATTTGAAGCCTGAATGATGGTTCTTTCAGCTGAAAAGGAACATTTCAGGTGTTGATTTGTGAGGACACCCTTCAGTAAGGATAACCACAGCTTTATAGAAAAAATCAGACAGGAGTGACGAAGAATGAGCAAGGTTGCATTAAAAGGCAAAACAATATTGGTCACAGGTGCCGCTGGTTTTATTGGCAGCAACCTGGTGAAGCGCCTGTACAACGATGTAGAGGACGTGACCGTCATCGGCATCGATAATATGAATGATTATTACGATGTTCGACTGAAGGAGGCACGGCTTGAAGAACTGTCTGCTCATCCTTCTTTTGTTTTTGTAAAGGGCAGCATCGCTGACAAATCGATTATCACAGAGATTTTTGAGAAATACAAGCCGCAGGTTGTTGTGAATCTGGCGGCGCAGGCAGGGGTGAGATATTCCATCACCAATCCGGATGCGTATATCGAAAGTAACCTGATTGGTTTCTACAACATCCTCGAAGCCTGCCGCTATTCCTATGACAATGGGGCAACTGGGGTAGAGCATCTGGTCTATGCTTCCTCCTCCAGCGTGTACGGCTCCAATAAGAAGGTGCCCTACAGCACGGACGATAAGGTGGATAATCCGGTGAGCCTTTATGCGGCGACCAAGAAGAGCAATGAGCTGCTGGCGCATGCCTACTCGAAGCTCTATAACATTCCATCCACCGGTCTGCGGTTCTTCACTGTATATGGCCCTGCCGGCCGCCCTGATATGGCGTACTTCGGCTTTACCAATAAGCTACGTGAAGGCCAGACCATTCAGATTTTCAACTATGGAAACTGCAAGCGGGATTTCACTTATGTGGACGATATCGTCGAGGGTGTTGTGCGCGTAATGCAGAAAGCACCGGATAAAGTGACCGGTGAGGATGGCCTTCCGCTGCCGCCGTATGCGGTCTATAACATTGGCAACAACCAGCCGGAGAATTTGCTGGACTTCGTGCAGATTCTGAGTGAGGAGTTGGTTCGAGCAAAGGTACTGCCGGAGAATTATGACTTCGAGGCACACAAGGAGTTGGTTCCAATGCAGCCGGGTGATGTGCCTGTGACGTATGCAGATACCAGTGCGCTGGAGCGTGACTTTGGATTCAAACCGAGTACCAGTTTGCGTGAGGGACTGCGGAAGTTCGCTGAGTGGTACA
>CAMBYS010000026.1 GCA_945872165.1 uncultured Clostridia bacterium
ATAAGCACAGATTCCCGTGCCGGAAAGGCAAAAGCCTCCCTCTTGGAGGGAGGTGTCTTCGACGCATCGCGTCGAAGACGGAGGGAGTAAAAGCTTCCATCTGCTGTATCAATCGTATCTCTGTACGAAATCAAAAAATGTGATAAACTCCCTCAGTCAGCTTCGCTGACAGCTCCCTCCTCTGAGGGAGCCTTTGATAAAACCCCACTTATGTATTTCCCAGGAGGTCTCCTATGCTTACTGTCAATCATCTGAGCATCAACTTTGACGGAGAAAATCTGTTCTCCGATGTCAATTTAAAATTTACCGAAGGCAACTGCTATGGCGTTATCGGTGCCAACGGCGCAGGTAAGTCCACCTTTCTGCGTATGCTGTCCGGCGATCTGGAGCCCTCTACCGGCACCGTAGAACTGGATCCCAAGCTGCGTATGTCTGTCCTGCGTCAGGACCACTTTGCCTTTGACAGCTTTACCGTTCTGGATACCATCATTCAGGGCAATCCCCGTCTGTATGAAATCATGCAGGAAAAAGATGCCCTGTATGCCAAGGATCCCTTTACGGAAGAGGACGGCAACCGTGCCGCAGAGCTGGAAGCGGAATTTGCTGATCTGGACGGCTGGAATGCAGATACCGAAGCAGGCCGCCTGCTGCAGGGTCTGGGACTCAAGGCAGATGATATCCTGTATAGTGGCATGAAATATCGTACCGATGCGGAAAAGGTAAAGATTCTGCTGGCACAGGCTTTATTTGGCAAGCCGGATATTATGCTGCTGGACGAGCCGACCAACCATTTGGATATTCATTCCATCAGCTGGCTGGAGGATTTTCTGGCGGAATATGAAGGTACCGTCATCGTTGTATCCCATGACCGTCACTTCCTCAACAATGTCTGCACCCATATCGTAGATATTGACTATGGCAAAGTCCGTCTGTATGTGGGCAACTATGAATTCTGGTATCAGTCCTCTCAGCTGGTACAGCGTACTCTGAATGACCAGAAGAAAAAAGCAGATGAAAAGATCAAGGAATTACAGGAATTTATCCGCCGGTTCTCTGCAAATAAATCCAAATCCAAGCAGGCAACCAGCCGTAAAAAGCTGATTGACAAGCTGACCGTTGACGAGCTGCCTGCTTCCTCCCGACGCTATCCCTTTGTGGGCTTCCAGATGGATCGTGAACCGGGCAAGGATATTTTGGAAGTAAAAAATATTTCCAAGACCATTGACGGAGAAAAGATTCTGAACAATGTTTCCTTCCGTGTTGCCCGTGGGGATAAAATCGCATTTGTGGGTAAGACCGAGCAGGCGGCGACCACGCTGTTCCAGATTCTGATGGGTGAAATGGAGCCGGATGAAGGCACCTTTAAATGGGGTGTTTCCACCAGCCAGTCCTATTTCCCCAAGGATAACTCGGAATTTTTCAACGGTCACACCGAAAGCATGCTGGACTGGCTTGCGCCCTATTCCCAGACCGATACGCTGGAAACCACCCTGCGTTCCTTCCTGGGCAAGATGCTGTTTTCCGGCAATGATGTTTATAAGCCGGTAAATGTCCTGTCCGGTGGTGAAAAGGTACGCTGCATGCTGGCACGCATGATGCTGTTCGGCTCCAATGTTCTGGTGGTAGACCAGCCGACCAACCATCTGGATCTGGAATCCATTACAGCAGTGAACAATGGCCTGATCGACTTCAAGGGCAATGTACTGTTCGCTTCCCATGACCATGAGTTTACACAGACCATTGCAAACCGCATCATTGAGATCAATGAAAACGGTGTCTGGGACAAGCAGTGCACCTATGATGAATATATTGAACTGCGGGGCTAAATCCCGTTTTTCCAACGCGCTGCGGCAGGTTGCTGCGGCGCGTTTTTTGTGCTCCTTCCGAGGAGTTTCCTATGTATTGATATGTCTGCAAATATACATAACCGGAAAAATAATGATGTACAAAGAAAGAGGTATTTTTGTAAAATTTTTCCATTTACACTGCGGTACTTTTCTGTTATTTTAGATATAAGGGGCATGACTGAAACAAGTGCAAAAATATCATGTTATGATAAAATCCAACGCCATCCATAGGGTATAGGGAAAGGACTGAGAGAAAATGAGAAAAAACAGCCGTGTGATTGGGATTGTCATACTTTCCCTGTCCGCTGTACTGATTCTTTTTGGTATCCATCGGCTGGAAACCATACAGGCAGCACCCGAATATAAAGCGGAGCAAATTCTCGCCCAATATGGCTGGTCAGCCAGTCAGTTCAATGACTTCACCTCCCGCTCTTCCCAGATCAGCAAAGGCTTTCTGGAGGACCCAACACAAACCCAGCTGGAAGAAATCGCCCAGGCAAATGCCGCCATCGGTTTGCCCGGCAATACAGACTTCCTGACCCAGGAAAATCTGATTGTATATCTGATCGGAGATCCCACATATACTGAAACACAGCAAACGCTGGTTGACTATCCTGACTATGCCTATAGCATCTATTGTTTTCTGGACGGCAGCACGTTGGAACCGAAATCCGTCTTTCTGCGTGGAGAACGGATTGGAACATCGGAATGGACCATTTATCCCTTAACCCTTACTGCGGAAGAGGCTGCAGCCTTGCCCCGCTGAGCAGGCACCTCAAACAAGCCCGGACACCCTCCGGGCTTTTGTTATGCCCTTCGGCAAATGCTGTTGCAATCCGCCTTTAACCCTGCTATAATCTCATCTAGTCTGCCGTCTGATATCGGCATGTTTTTTGGAGAAGCCATATGAAAACAACAACGGTCAAATTCATCACCATTCTGGGCGTGGCATCCATGTCCACCTCTGCCATCTTTGGGCGCATGATGACAACCCCTGCCATCATTACTGCCATGTACCGCATGCTGATCACAGCATTGCTGCTGCTCCCTGTGGTACTGCTCCGGCACCGGCAGGAGCTGCTGCATATCCGAAAGAAAAATCTGCTGTTATGCCTGCTCTGCGGCGTGATTCTGGGCACCCATTTTACTGCCTACATGGAATCGGTACAATATACCCGTATTGCCTCCAGTACCGTACTGGTGGATACGGAGGTATTATTTGTTGCCCTGGCACTGCTGTTCCTGTTTCATGAGAAAATTCCAAAGGCCGGGCTCATCGGCATTGCTGTAACTCTTGCCGGCAGTATTATCATTGCTCTGGGTGATACCAGCGGCGGTTCCAATATCCTGTATGGTGACCTGATGGCATTGCTGGGTGCGGTTTGCTCCGCAGCTTATACCCTAATTGGTCGCAACCAGCGGCAATACCTGTCCACCACGGTATACACATTTCTGGTGTACAGCTCTGCTGCCGTCACCCTGTTTCTGGGTGCATGCTTCAGCGGACAGCCGATGACCGGTTATGAACCCATCAATTTTGTCTACATTCTGGCAATGGCAGTATTCTGCACCCTGCTGGGACACAGCATTTTCAGTTGGGGATTAAAATATATCAGTGCCGCCTTTATTTCCATGTCCAAGCTGGGGGAACCGGTATTTGCCACCATTATGGCGATTTTCCTGTTTTCCGAAATCCCTCAGGTCAACCAGGTGGTTGGCGGTCTGATTGTCATTGCCGGCATTGCCATGTATCTGTTTACAAAGGAATCTGCTGATTCCGGCAAACAGGAAACCACAAACTGAAAGAAGGAATTTCTATCATGCCTTATAGGCGTAAAGCTGCCATTGGCATCAATATCCTGCTTCTTCTGGCTGTACTCACCTTTATTTTCAGCCATTCGCTGGCTGACCGGGCTGCCTCCACAGAGGAAAGCATGCAGCTGCTGGCCATTTTATCCAGGCTGATAAAGGGGCTTACCGAGCATATGCTGCGCAAGCTGGCACATTTCAGTGAATTTGCTGCCCTTGGATTTTTCACCATCCATCTGTGCCATGTGTGCCGAAAGCTGCATCTTCATGCCATGGTACACAGCCTGTTTTTTGGTCTGCTGTGTGCCCTGACTGATGAAAGCCTTCAGCTGCTCAATGACCGCAGTGCACAGGTAAGTGATGTATGGATTGATTTTTCCGGTGTCTGCTGCGGTGTACTGTTTTTCCTTCTTCTGCTGGTTCTCCACAGGCTGTGGAAAAAACATCTGCATAACCGGCAAAGCTCCCGATAATGGGAGCTTTTCTGATGCAGGCCAAATGGTTGCCAGCCCCGGATGCAGTCCTGATTCTCCCGAAGCATTGACATTCCCCCTAAAATCTGATACCCTTTTTTTATCTGAGAAGAGAAAAAACGGAAAACGGAGGTAATCCATCATGGGCAGACCTGTAAAAAAAGTACATAAGAGCCAGCAGCAGCGGAAAAAGGAAGCGGAAGCACGCCGTGCGGAACGCCAGAAAAAAGAAGACCGCCTCACCTATATTATGCTTGGCGTCGTTGCGGTTGTCTTTGTCGTCATTGCAGCAGTAATGATATTCTGATGATTTTCCCGGGAGGAAATGCAACTACAGCAATTGACATCCTTCGATGGATACGGTACTATGAATGCAGGATATGTTTCGTAACATCGTTCGGAAGGAGTTTCAAAACATGAAAAAACTGATTGAAGAATTCAAGGCATTTGCCCTGCGCGGAAATGTCATTGACCTGGCCGTTGGTGTTATCATCGGCGCTGCGTTCCAGAACATTGTCACCTCCCTGACGGATGACATTATTTCCCCGCTGATCGGTCTGGTTGCAAAAACCGATTTTAAGGATTTGGTATTGTCCGTGTTCGGTGTCAACATCAAGTATGGTTCCTTTATCACGGCAGTGATCAATTTCCTGATTATGGCCATCGTACTGTTCACACTGATTAAGATTATGAACAAGGCAGCAAGTCTGGGAAGCCGTCCGGAAGAACCGGCAGCACCTACCACCAAAACCTGTCCGTTCTGCAAGTCGGAAATTGCCATTGAAGCAACCCGCTGCCCCCACTGCACTTCCCAGCTGGAAGAAGCTGCGGAATAACAAACGCCTGACAAAAGTGCTGTCCTAAGGATGGCACTTTTCTTTTTACTGAAAAACAAAAGGGTTCTCCCGGCAGATATATAAACAAGTAGGGGAATCTTCTATTTCCTTCAGGAAAGCCGGAACCCTTCGCCTGCCTTGTTTCCTGTGATTTTTTTGTGAATTTACACAAACATTTTGCAGTACGCTGTAAATAATGCTATAATAATCACGGAAGTGCTGTATTCTGCCGAAAAAACCGGTTGAATCGGCAAAATGAACCGGAACAACAGGCAGGTAGGGCCATTCGTTCCGGAAAAAGTGAGGAATATGATCCATGTCAAAAGAAAGAAATCGTGCCATTGCCGTGATGCTCGCCGCTACGGTTGCCATTGTGGTTTTTGCTGTGGCCATGTTTATCGGTCTGAGCAGCAACGGTTCCACAGAAAAAATGACAGCTGATGATATGGCTGTTGGGGAAGACCATATGCTGGCAATTGATGCAGGCGGCAATGTATATGCCTGGGGACACAACATCAAGGGTGAACTGGGTGATGTGACCTGTGACAACAAATCCGCACCGGTCAAGATCGAAGTGCCGGGTACTGCCGTTCAGGTAGAAGCAGGAAATGAACTCTCCTTTGCCCGCTGCAAAAACGGTGACCTGTATGCCTGGGGTGACAATTCCAGTTATCAGATGGGTGACGGCATGAACATCAGCCGCATGGAACCGGAAAAAATGATGGAAAATGTAGCCATGGTGGCAGCAGGCTCCTATCATGCCATGGCAATTGATACCGATGGTGTGCTGTATGTCTGGGGCAGAAATAAAAATGGTGCATTGGGTATTGCCGACAGCGAATGTGACCAGACTGATGAAAATGGATATCCCTGCATGTCTCTGCCCTATAAGCTGATGGAAGATGTGGTTTATATTGATGCCGGTGAGGATTACTCCATGGCAATCACATCCGATGGTACCCTGTATGCCTGGGGCTATGATGCTGATTCTCAGCTGGGCATTGAGAAGACAGACAGTGTCAATGACAATGGCGAAGCCTATCAGTCCAAACCGGCAAAGGTGATGGAAGGTGTCAGCAAAATTGCCTGCGGCAGCAAATATATGGCATTCGCCCTGACCGAATCCGGTGAGCTGTATGCCTGGGGCAATGCAAGCGTAGGTTCCCTTGGTACCGAAAAAATTGATGACCCGGAAAACCAGGTACAGGTTACACCGCTGAAGGTCATGGATGAGGTACAGGATATTGCAGCAGGCAGTGCACATGCTGTAGCCCTGAAAACCGATGGCACCGCTTATACCTGGGGTGTCAACAACTATTGCCAGCTGGGTATGAAATATGGTGACAGCACCTATGCAATCGGTGAAGAAACCATCTATTACCAGACTAAGCCGAGAAAGCTGGCAAAGAATGTAGAAGCCATTGACGCAGGCGGTTTCAATACCATTTACCGTTCCTCAGATGGTGTCCTGCGTTCCGTGGGCAGCAACCTGTACGGACAATTGGGCATTGATTCGGAAGCGGATTCCGTCAAGACTCCCACGGCTGTTTATCTGAAGAAATAAAAAAATTCTGATATCCAATCAAAGCCTCCGGCAGCCGCCGGGGGCTTTCTTTATGTTCAAGAAAAAAACTGTTACACAAATGACCGAAATTTTATCATTCCGCTCCAAAATGAAACCAGCATATTCATATATTATTTCGTCAAAACCCTGCCGGAATCCGTCCATTTTCCCCCTGTCAAAATGGAACAGCAAGAAAACGAAAAAAAACGGAACATCCCCCCTGAAAATGCCGGAAAAAAAGCCATTTGTTTCGCAACATAGTAGAAGCAGAATTGAAGCTTTCTGCGTATAATATAGCCATAAAAACAAAGAGGAACCAGAAAAGGTTCCAGAATACCAACAGTAAACAGATACGAAACGAGGGATTCAGATGACTGCTGTTATGACACTTTTATTGATGATTTTACCCTGTGTCGGCATGATTCCGGCACATAATGCCGCCCGATTGTCCTACTGTGAGGACGAATTCGACTATCTGACATTCTGATATATTGAGAAATGAGGAACCTATGATGACCACTGCTTTGACTGTACTGATGATTGTGCTGCCGGTTCTCGGCGTAATCCCGGTTCATATGATGAACACCCTTCCGGCTCCGGAAGAAGTTTATGACATGCGATAATATCTACGGATATTCTGCTGATAAAAGAAAGAGGAATGGATATGACACTCGCTATCACTGCACTGATGATTGTACTGCCGGTTCTCGGCGTAATCCCGGTTCATATGATGAATACCCTTCCGGCTCCGGAAGAAATGTATGACATGCGATAACAAGGACATTGGATGGATAGAAGAAAGAGGTACACACCATGATGACTATTACTTTGACTGCTCTGCTGATCGTTCTGCCGATTCTCGGCTGCATTCCGTCTCATATGGCACATGCTGCCATTGCTGCTCCGGTAGACTACGACCATTACGATTACCGCTAAGAAAAAACCCACTTTTTCTGATAACATATCTCTCACATTCGGAGAAATCCACAGACTGTGCATCGGTCTGTGGATTTTTCTTTCCCATAAAAAAATCCCGGTCTGCATAAAAAACAGATCGGGATTTCGATACTATACACTTATTTCTGTGCCATCAGGTCACAGATCGCATTGGAAAATGCTGCCGGGTCCTCTACCGGGATGCCGGCAATCAGCAGTGCCTGATTGTACAGCAGGTTGGTATAGGTCTTGAGCTTTTCCGGATCGTTGGCATACAGCCGGATCAGAGTTTCAAAAATCGGATGGGAAGCATTGATTTCCAGAATCTTTTCCGCATTGAACTGGCCGCCGCTGTTCTGGACATTGTTCAGGATACGTTCCATTTCAATGGACAGGTTGCCATCGGAGGTCAGGCAGACCGGATCACTGACCAGACGGGAGGAAACACGGACATCCTTTACCTTGCCGTCCAGTGCTTCCTTCATCATGTCAAACATGGCACGGTTGGCTGTGGACTTTTCTTCTGCTTCCTTCTTCTCCTCTTCCGAGGACAGATTCAGGTCACCGGCAGTGATCGAACGGAATTTCTTTTCATCCTGAGACTCCAGCAGATTGATGACAAATTCATCAATATCCGCAGTGAGGTACAGGATATCATAATCATGCTTGCGTACCATTTCTGCCTGAGGCAGCTTATCCAGCATCTCAACGCTGGAACCGGAAGCATAATAAATTTCTTCCTGCTCTTCCGGCATTGCCTCACGATACTGCTTCAGGGAGATCAGCTTCTTTTCCTTCGCGGAATAGAACATAATCAGATCACGCAGCTTTTCCTTGGCAGCACCATAATTTGCATAGGCACCAACCTTGATGGAATAGCCAAAGGAATTCCAGAACTTTTCATATTCCTCCGGTTCATCCTTCTGCATCTTGAGCAGTTCCGCCTTGATTTTCTTTTCCAGGCTGATGGCAATGGCCTTGAGCTGGCGGTCATGCTGCAGCATTTCACGGGAAATATTCAGGGACAGGTCAGAGGAATCCACCAGACCACGGACAAAACCGAAATAATCCGGCAGCAGATCTGCACACTTGTCCATAATCAGCACACCGGAGGTGTACAGGGACAGGCCCTTGGCAAAATCCTTGGAATAGTAATCATAAGGTGCCTGAGACGGGATATACAGCAGGGCATCATAGGATGCAGTCAGACCTTCGGAATGGGAATGGATGGTACGTGCCGGCTTCATGTAATCCATGAATTTATTGCGGTAGAACTCATCATATTCATCCTGTGTAATATCTTTTTTATCCTTCTTCCACAGCGGAACCATGGAATTCAGGGTATCCTCGGTATAAATGGTTTCATATTCCGGCTGATAATCCTCCGGTGCATCCTCCGGCTTCGGCTTTGCCTGAGAATGAGGCATCAGCATTTTAATCGGATAACGGATATAATCGGAATACTTGCGTACCAGACCGGACAGGCGATAGGTCTGCAGGAATTCATCATAGCTTTCCGCATCCTCTCCTTCCGGATTCGGCTTGATGGTCAGGATGATATCGGTACCATAGGTTTCCTTTTCACCCGGCTCAATGGTAAAGCCATCTGCGCCGTCAGATTCCCAGACATAAGCCTGGTCACTGCCGCATGCCTTGGAAACCACCTTGACATGGGAAGCCACCATGAAGGATGCATAGAAGCCTACACCGAACTGACCGATGATGTCCGTATCCTCTGTCTGATTTTCCTTCTTGAATGCCAGAGAACCGCTCTGTGCAATGGTACCCAGATTGGTTTCCAGTTCCTCACGGGTCATACCGATACCGTTATCCGAAATGGTCAGGGTACGGTTGTCCTCATCCACTGCCAAATGGATTTCAAATCCGCCTTCCGGTACCAAAGAGGCATCGGTCAGGGAACGGAAATGCCGCTTGTCAATGGCGTCACTTGCGTTGGAGATCAGCTCACGCAGGAAAATTTCCTTATGTGTGTAGATCGAGTTAATCATCATGTCCAGCAGACGTTTGGATTCTGCCTGAAACTGCTGCTTTGCCATAGCGTATAGTCAATCCTTTCAGATTTTAGATTACGATATTAGCACTCTCGATTGTTGAGTGCTAATATAGGATAACGCAATTGCCAGCAAATTGCAAGAGGTATTGACGGTTTGTTTAAAACTTTTTAACAATCTGGTTTCAATCCTCTCCTGATCCCATAGAGAGAACAAAAAAACTCTCCCTCTTGGAGGGAGGTGGATTTGTCCGAAGGACAACGGCAGAGGGAGTTGAAACAGTTAGGCGCTATCTGAAAACAAAGAAAATGACGAATATTTCACAAAGGCGAGGGCGATTCGAGGCAAAAACACGCAGGAATCCTTCCGGATTCCAAGTGGTTTTAACGAAGAAGCGATCCGCATTGGTAGAAATAGTCAAAATTTTCGACTTTTCAGATACGCCCTAGCTTGAACCGTCCCTTTTATCCGCTGAGATGCAGCTACGCTTTCCGCAGAATTTCCTCCGGCAGCGCCACATCTTCCTTCGGCACTTTGTCCCAGGAAAAATCCGCTGCCAGCTCCTGCAGGGTCACCGGCTGGGCGGTGGAACGCAAACCAATTGCCGCCGCAAGCATACCAATAATCGGTTCCGGTCTGCCGAGTTTTTCCCGCAGCACACCCAGATCCAGATCCCCATCCCGTTTGGACAGCCGTCTGCCATCCGGTGCGGTAAGCAAGGGGATATGATAAAATACCGGAGCCTGTAAGCCCAGCTTTTCATACAAATATAGCTGTCTCGGTGTGGATTCCAGTAAATCCCGTCCACGCACCACTTCCGTGACACCCATGGCGGCATCATCCGCCACCACTGCCAGCTGATAGCCATATACACCATCTGACCGGCGAATGATGAAATCACCACAGTCCTTTGCCAGATTTTCCGTATACTGTCCCTGACAGCCATCTGTAAAGCTGACCACACGGTCCGGTACCTTCACACGGGTAGCAGGTGGTCTGCGTTTGCGTTTTTCCGCAATCTGCTCTGGTGTCAGGCTCCGGCAGGTACCGGCATAAACATAGGTTCCATCTGACCGATGGGGTGCCTGGGCTGCATGCAGCTCTGCCCGGCTGCAAAAACAAGGGTACAGCAAATCCTGTTCCTCCAGCTGCTGATAGCAGATATCATACAAACCGGATCGGTTGCTCTGGTACCATTGTTCCCCGCCTGCACTGCCGCCGTCATCCCAATCTATGCCAAACCAGTGAAGGTCATCCTCAATCAGGTCTGCCAGTGACCGGGGACACCGCATGGCATCCAAATCCTCAATGCGAAGCAGATATCGTCCGCCAACCGACCGCACCGACAGCCAGGACAGCATGGCGCACAGGATATTGCCCAGATGGATTCTGCCGCTGGGTGTAGGTGCGAATCGACCGCAAACCGGCTGCATGTTACTTCTGGGCTGCACGGTCATGACAGTCTGCCATGCACTTGGCACAGTCATGCATACAATTCATCGGGTCATCCTCATCCACTTCGGGAATGACAATTTTAGACGGATCGCCTACCTTTTCACCGGACAGCAGGCCTGCAATACAGTCAATGGCATCGCCGGTGCAGCCCGGCAGTACATGCATGCCCAGCATACGCAGGGTACTCTGTAACGCTGTACCTACTTCACCTGCCAGCAGGATATCAATATTCTGCTGGGACAGCTGGAACAGCACGCTGGTAATGCCCTTTTCACCCAGGGCAACGGTATCCTTGGCAACCGGTTTGCCATCCTCTTCGGTTACAATTAAAACTTCGGTGCTTTCTGCAATGGTATGGGCAATCTTCCCATCCTTAACTGCTGCTGCTACTTTCATAATATCTCCTTCTCGCAAGGCATTGCTGCTTTGCGTATCATTTTATTTTTCTACTGTATTATAGCGTAAATTTTCCGCCGGTGCAACGGGGATAAAGAAACAGCTTTGGGCTGTATTCTTTCTGCGGCCGTGCTATAATAATACTGCAAAAAGGATATTCTGTGACATCTATTGCTGGCACAGTGACAACAAGAAGAAACCCCGGAGCTGCCACTCCGGGGTTTCCCTTTGACTGCGTGAAAATAACAACACAGCTCCCCTCACGCTGGTGAAGGGAGCTGTGATTTTTTTATGCCGGTTGGAATCAATCGCCCAGCAGCTCATCCAGAATCTTCTGGCTGCTGACGGAGGTATCAATCGAACGGATTGCCGAACGCAGCGGCAGAACCGCAGACGGAGATACACTCAGCTCATCAATGCCGATGGCCAGGAAGGTCTCAGTCAGGCTGACATCTGCGCCAAGCTCACCGCAAATACCAATCCAGATACCTGCCTTATGGGCATTATCTGCTGCCATCTTCAGCATGCGCAGCACTGCCGGATGATGAGAATCAAAGAAGCGATCCAGATTATTGCCCTGACGGTCTACTGCCAAGGTATACTGAGTCAGGTCATTGGTGCCTACGGAGAAGAAGTCTACTTCCTTTGCCAGGCGGTCAGACATCATAACAGCGGACGGAGTCTCAATCATGATACCCAGTTCCACATTTTCATCAAACGGAATTTCTTCCCGGCGCAGCTCTGCCTTAACAGCTTCACAAATACGCTTGATTTCCTGAACCTCCCAGACAGAGGTAATCATCGGGAACATAATAGCAATCTTGCCATAAGCAGAAGCACGATACAGGGCACGCAGCTGGGTCTTAAAGACCTCCGGACGGGTCAGGCAGATACGGATTGCACGCAGACCCATTGCCGGGTTTTCTTCCTTGTCCAGCTGGAAATAATCTGCCTGCTTGTCTGCGCCGATATCCAGAGTACGGATGATGACGCGCTTGCCGCCCATGCGCTCTGCTACATCCTTATATGCCTTAAACTGCTGTTCCTCAGTCGGATAATCGTCATTCTGCAGATACAGGAATTCCGAACGGAACAGGCCGATGCCGCCGCCGTCATTTGCCAGTACCGGATCCACATCATCCGGAGAACCAATGTTGCAGTATACCATGACCTTACGGCCGTCAATGGTCACATTTTCCTTGCCCTTGAGCTGATCCAGCAGTTCCTTCAGCGCACGTTCCTTTGCCTGCTTCTTCAGCAGACGCTCACTGGTGATAGCATCCGGCTCTACTACAACCTCGCCGGTTTCACCGTCGATGATAGCAGACTTGCCTTCCAGACTATCCTTCAGTGCATCACCCACGCCGATGATTGCCGGGATACCCATGGTACGTGCCAGAATCGCGGTATGGCTGTTGCCGGAACCGCCGGAGGTAACAAAGCCCAGAATCTTGGACTTGTCCAGCTGAACGGTTTCAGAAGGTGCCAGATCATCGGATGCCAGAATGACCGGTACATCTGAATCAATTCCGCCTGCTACAACACCCTGCAGGATGCCAATAACACGGTTGGAAATATCCTTTACATCAGCTGCACGTGCCTGCATATATGCATCATCCATTGCAGCCAGCATAGCAGCAAACTGCTCTGCTACCTGGGATACCGCATACTCTGCATTGACGCCTTCCCCTTCAATCATATCATTGATGCCGTCGATATAATCCAGATCCTCCAGCATCATCTGATGTGCTTCAAACAGGGCAGCGCCCTCTTCGCCTACTTCTGCCACTGCCTTTTCATACAGTGCAGCCAGCTGCTCCATTGCCGTGGAACGGGCATTTTCAAACCGCTGCTTTTCTGCCGCAGCATCTGCCACAGCTGTCTTGACGATTTCTCCGCCGCCGCGGCGATAGAAATACACCGGACCGTTTGCTACACCCTTTGAAACACCTTTTCCCTGAATTGTGTACATAGAAATGCATCCTCTCTTTCCAATACTGAATGTTTCCTGATTCTTCCTGTCTCACCTGTCCGAACCGATCAGAGATTTTCTGAAAAAGCTTCCAGCATCGCCTGCACCGCTTCGGTTTCATCCTCACCGTCCACATATACTGTGATCTGATCCCCGCAGTGCGCATCCAGCCGCATCAGCTGCATCATACGCTTGGCATTCGCTGTATTACCATTGACCTCCATTGTGATTGCACTGGAAAACTGTCCGGCTTCCCGGCTCAGCATACTTGCCGGCCTTGCGTGAATCCCAATTTCATCCTGAATGGTATAACGAAATGTCTGCATTGTATCCGTCCTTCCCATACGCAACTCCACACCATTTTTACATACAGAAACAAACAGAGAAATGCTGTATGCTGCCGCCCTTTCTCCGTCAGAAGGCATGAGATGCCCGATAAAAATAAAAATGCCAAATAAGCACAGCTGGATTTTCTCCTTTTTCCCCTGTGTTATTTGGTTTTTGCTCTGATCTGATGAACAGATCTGCTACTCTATTCTATTGTATTTTATCTATTCCTTTTTCATATTATCCGTTTTTTCCGAATATGTCAAGAATTTCCGCCCGCAATATAGTTATTTTGCCAATATAACCAAATTATATCTTTGATTTTTATGCAGCTTGCCGCTTGCTATTTTTCTGCAAACGTTTGCATTATACAATTATTCAGACGCTTTGCATAGATATTTACCTTTTAATCGTGATTATTTCATACAAGAAAATCAATTTATTTTGTGCAGTTCTCATGAATAGTATGATAATTTTTAGTCTATTATTGCCAGTTTTCTCATTCAGTGCTACAATAGCAATAGAAAAAAATCCGGCTCCTTCAGGAGCATTCCCAAGGAAAACAATATGTATGAAAGAAGGTTTTTCTCCATGCCAGTAACTCTCACTCCGGCAGGTCCTGCTACCATTCCGCAGGAGGAAGTTCGCCGTGTCAAGGCACTGGGCTGCCTGCACTGCAAGGGTACCGATCTGTTCAACTGCCGTGTCATCACCCGCAACGGCAAAATCACCACGGAAAACATGCAGCGCATTGTGGATGCCGCAAACAAATTCGGTAATGGCGAGCTGTGCTTTACCACCCGTCTGACGGTGGAAATTCAGCAGGTTCCCTTTGAAAAGATTGATGCACTGCGGGCTTTTCTGGCAGAAGGCGGTCTGACAACCGGCGGCACCGGCAAAAAGGTACGTCCGATTGTCTCCTGCAAGGGTACCACCTGCCAGTATGGCCTGCTGGATTCCTATGCCATCTCCGAAGAGCTGCATGAGCGGTTTTTCGTCGGCTATGGTTCCGTTACCCTGCCTCATAAATTCAAGATTGCTGTAGGCGGATGTCCGAATAACTGCATCAAGCCCAATCTGAATGATGTGGGAATCATGGGCCAGCGTGTACCGGAATTTGACGCAGAGAAGTGCCGCGGCTGCGGCAAGTGCCAGTGTGAAAAGGCCTGTCCTGTGGGTGCTGTCAAGGTCATTGACGGCAAAATGCATGTAGATCCGGAAATCTGCACCCATTGCGGACGCTGTGTAGGCAAATGTCCGTTCCATGCCCGTGACAACGCAGCCTATGGCTATCGCATTTACATCGGCGGACGCTGGGGCAAGAAGGTTGCACCGGGCAGACTGCTTGACCCGATTTTCACCTCTAAGGATGAAGTAATGGAAATCGTAGAAAAATGTCTCCTGCTGTTCCGTGACCAGGGCATTGATGGAGAACGGTTCTCGGATACCATCAGCCGCCTTGGCTTTGAGAATGTACAGGAGCAGCTGCTGCATGGCGATCTGCTGGAGCGCAAGGCAGAAATCCTGGCAGACTAATCCCATATCAACACAGAAAAAAAGAGGGGCAAACCACTGGGGTTCGCTCCTCTTTTCTGTTTCCCATGTCCTTGACCACCGGATCAGACCATGATATGATAGATTTACCGGCACACCATTCAAAGAAGTAACCGCCGAGGCTCCCAACTTACGGCGGTTATTCTTTCATAATCTCTAAGGGACGCACCGTCTATCGGTGTGCCTTTTTCTATATGTATCTTAGCATTTCTTTTATCTTCTGTCAACAGCAACAGGCGTACTGAGGAGCATTCCACAGCACGCCCGATTTTTTTGATTGTTACTGCATCAGGCCGTATTCCAGCTTCGCCGTCAGAATACGTGCCACGCTGTCATTGATCTGGTTCTCCGTGATGGCACCGCTGGCAACCGCTTCTGAAAGGGCTGTATACGCTTCCTCCATGCTCTGGGGGCACAGCAGCATATCTGCTCCCGCCTGTACTGCCTGTACCGCAGCCTGTCCGGTGGTATAGCTGCCGGTAATCGCCGCATCGGTGAGCGGACCGGTCATCACGATGCCATCATAGCCCATTTCCTCCCGCAGCAAGCCGGTAATGACCTTGGAGGACAGGGAACAGGGCACCGAATCAAAGGCTGTGGCAGTCATATTGGAAACCACAATGCATGCGGTATCCGCTTTGATGCCCTCTGCAAATGGCAGCAGGTCACTGCTTCGGAATTCCTTCTGGGAACGGTCTGTGCTGACCGCACCCTCTGCCGGATCTGATGCCGTACTGCCTGCACCCGGGAAATGGGACATGGCAGACATGACGCCATTTTCCTGCATGCCGCTGATTTCACTGCTTACCAGACTGGAAACCACGGCCGCATCACTGCCAAAGCAACGGGTTTGCAGGTCCGTATTTGCCTCATTGGATACCACATCCGCAACCGGTGCGAAATTCATATTAAAGCCCACACCGCTGATGGCTGCTGCCAGTGTTTTGCCGATGTCCCGAACCTCTTCCGGGTGATTGGCCTGTCCATAAACAGACATATCCTCCACCGCAGCAGTACCCAGCACCGAAGCCGCCGGCGCATGGCCGCCGCCTTCCTCTGCAATGCCGGTAAATACCGGGATACCGGCGCCTGCTTCCCGTGCATACTGCTGGGTATTGTTCAGCATCACGCTGGTCTGATCCTTCCCCTGCAGATTGCGGCTGGTATACAGAATACCGCCCACCGGGGTGGCTGTAATGGATTCTTTGGTGGAATCACCCGCACGAACCACATTATTAGTAGAATCTGTCAGAACCTCCGGCGTGACAAACATCATCTGGTACAGCTTCTGTTCCAGTGTCATGCTGTCCACCAGCTCCCGGGCACGTTTCTGTGCCGCTGTCAGCTCCTCCGGCTGCTCTGCCGGTTCTTCCTGTTGTTCTTCTTCACCGCTGCCAGTGTCCTGCTTTTCCTGTACGGCTCTTGCCAGGAATGCCGCTCCCTCCGGTGCGCGTTCCGGATGGAACTGGATATATCCGATGGCTGCCGCACATACGATGATACATGCTGCCACAGGTATCAGCAGTAAATACCGCTTTTTCATATCATTTCCTCCCACTGAATCTCTGTGCTTCCAGTATACCGTATCTTACGACAAATTTCCACCGGTTTTCTCACTTGTTTAACACTTCATGACGGATATAAGCAAAGGTTTCCTCTTCTCCCTTTTCCGCCAGCATGGTAAGCATGGTTTCCAGCAGTGCACGGGTTTCCGGATGCAGGATATAATGGGTTTTGGAATGCTCATAATATTCCAGCGGCGAAGCATCTGTATACTTTTCCTTCTGATAGGTCTTGCATGCTGCCACACGGTCACAGAACATTTCCACCACATACTGCACCGGCATCTTCATACCTACCATAGGGCTGTCCTCATCCAGGGAATAATCAATCCAATATTCCAGAT
>CAMBYS010000027.1 GCA_945872165.1 uncultured Clostridia bacterium
TCTGACTTCTATTGGTGGTTCAGCATTTCGTGAATGTACCGTTCTGCGGGAAATTTATCTGCCGGAGTCTCTGAAAGAAATCGGCAGATCTGCATTTTACAACGTAAATGCCACGGTCTATTATCCCGCCAGCTGTGTCTGCAAAGACTGGGTCGGCAAAAATTACGGCGGCAAGCTCGTTTGGAAATTCTATTAATCAGCAAGCCCCGAAGCGAATGAACTGCTCCCTCTATGAGAGACAGTGAAATAAAACACTGTCAATCATGGAGGGAGCATATCACAACGCTTCGGGGCTGTTTTTGTCTTTTTTTGCGGCATACCTTCCGGGGTATGCATTTCCTGTTTTGTCCGGATAGGATAGAGTTAAATTTCCATAATGACCGGCAGAATCATCGGGCTCCGCTTGGTCTTGCGGTACAGGAATTCCGACAGGTCATTTTTGATATTTGCCTTGATGGTGGTCCAATCGCGGATCTCCTCATCCAGGCAGCGGTCCAGGGTGCGCTGGCAGATCCGGCGCAGCTCCTCCATCAAATCTTCCGCTTCCTTCACATAGATAAAGCCGCGGGATACGATATCCGGTCCTGCGATGACAATACCGCTTTCGCTGTCCAGTGTGACAACCACAACCAGCAGGCCATCCTCTGACAGGTGCTTGCGGTCACGCAGTACGGCGGTACCTACATCGCCGATGCCAAAGCCATCCACCAGCACCTTACCGGAGGGAACCGGATTAGCCAGACGGGCAGATTTGGTGGTAATCTCAATCGGTCGTCCGATGTCTGCAATGATGACACGACGCGGGTCTACGCCGGTCTGTACTGCCAGTTCGCCATGGCGGCGCAGCATGCGGTATTCACCGTGTACCGGAATAAAATACTTGGGCTTGACCAATGACAGCATCAGCTTGAGCTCTTCACAGCAGGCATGACCGGAAACATGGATGATAGCCTGACGGTCATATACCACCTCAGCGCCCTTCTTGCTCAGCTCATTGATCATCTTGGTAACCGATTTCTCATTGCCCGGAATGGCAGATGCAGAAATGATGACCTTATCACCGTGACCGATTTCCACCTGCTTATGGCTGGAGAATGCCATACGGTACAGTGCGCTCATGGCTTCACCCTGGGAACCGGTGCATACCACGACAACCTTGCTCTTGGGATACCGGTTGATGTCCGCAATGTCAATCAGGACATTCTTGGGTGCATGCAGATAACCCAGCTCCATAGCAACATTGGCAATGTTCTCCATGCTGCGTCCGCAGATGGCAACCTTTCTGCCATGGTTGGCTGCTGCATCCAGTACCTGCTGTACGCGATAGATGTTGGAAGCGAAGGTAGCAATAATAATTCGCTGGTCACAGCCCTTGAACTGTGCCTCGAAGGTTCTTCCGACTTCCATTTCACTCGGCGTATAACCGGAACGCTCCACATTGGTGGAATCACTCATCAGTGCCAGCACACCCTGCTTGCCCAGCTCGCCAAAACGGGTCAGGTCAATCATTTCACCCGAAACCGGTGTGGGGTCAATCTTAAAGTCACCGGTGTGGATCACCATACCCAGCGGTGTCTTGATTGCCAGCGCAACCGCGTCTGCGATGGAATGGTTGGTGTGGATCAGCTCAATGTCAAAGCAGCCCAGCCGGATATGGTCACCGGCACGGACGCACTGGATCTTGACCTGCTTGGTCATGCGGTGCTCCTCAAATTTGGAATTGAGAATACCGGCAGCCAATCGGGTACAATAAACCGGGACATTCAGTTCCTTGAGCACATACGGCAGCGCGCCGATATGGTCCTCATGTCCATGGGTAATCACAATGCCGCGAACCTTGTTTCTATGACGGCGCAAGTAGGTGATATCCGGGATAACCAGGTCAACACCCAGGAGTTCATTGTCCGGGAATGCCAGGCCGCAGTCAATCACAAAGATATCCTGTCCATACTCAATTACCGTCATATTTTTGCCGATCTCATTGAGTCCGCCCAACGGTATAATCTTCAGTTTTTCTTTCATATACGTGTATCACTGTCCTTTGCTGAACGCACGTCTCTCTGTGTATGTCTCTGTAATCAGGCATAGCAAAAAAACGCTCTGACATAAGCCAAATACGTTTTTTTGCCCACACAATCGTGCGAAGAATGTTTACTGAAATTGCATTGAATCTATCCGGATGCCGTCCTGTCCACACGAACGGCCAAACGTCAAAAGACTTTTATCCAGTATACCATAGTTTCTCACAAATGTACACCCATTTACTCCCTTTCAAATTCACATCCTTTATGAAATTTTCTGATTTTTCACCTCTTTTTTAGATACTTTCCGATATTTTACAGGATTTTTCCGTTTTTTTCGTCAAAATAGATCAACTACTTTGCTTTTCCCCTGCAGATGCGGTATACTTATATATATTTCTCTATCTGCAGCAAATATCCCTGCAGTATATAGGACAAATCAACGGCAGACCAATTCTGCCGGAGGAGGTAAAATGCTATGGATTTGAAATCATTTGTTGCTGACAGCTTCCTGATGCTGGATGGCGGCATGGGTACCATGCTCATGCAGGCAGGCATGCCCGCCGGTTCCCTGCCGGAGCTGATGAACCTGAGCCATCCGGAGGTTGTCACAGCTGTACATAAAAAATATGTGGATGCAGGCACGGATATGGTCATCACCTGTACTTTTGGTGCCAATGAGAAAAAAATGGCAGGCTGTGGGCATGAAATAGAAGAGGTCATCACAGCAGCAGTTGCCAATGCCCGTGCTTCCGGCGCAAAATTTGTAGCACTGGATATCGGTCCGATCGGCCAGCTGCTCATGCCCTCCGGCACCCTGTCCTTCGAGGAAGCCTATGACATCTTTGCCCGCCAGATTCGCTGCGGTGTTTCCTGCGGTGTGGATGCCATTTATCTGGAAACCATGTCGGATCTGCTGGAGGTCAAGGCAGCTGTACTGGCGGCAAAGGATCTGTGCCGCCTTCCGGTATTTGCTACATTAACCTATGAATCCAGCGGCCGCACCTTCCTGGGTGTGTCGCCGGAATGCGCTGCCCGCACCCTGCAGGGTTTGGGTGTGTCTGCCATCGGCATCAACTGTTCCCTTGGCCCGAAGGAAATCCTGCCTATTGCCCGCCGTCTTGCTGCAGTGACTTCCATTCCCATGATTATCAAGCCCAATGCAGGTCTGCCGGATATGAGCTCCGGTACAGCTGTATATGATATTACACCGGCAGATTTCGCCGCCTATGCAAAAGAATATCTGGCTCTTGGGTTTTCCATTTTCGGCGGCTGCTGCGGCACCAATCCGGATTATATCCGCAGTGTCCGCAGTGCACTGGAAGGACAGACTGTTCCCCAGCCGGAAGCAAAGCGGATTTGTGCCCTGTGCTCCGGTACCAGGTATGTGGAGCTTTCCGATGAGACTGTTTTCGGCGCACGTGTCTCCCCGTCTGACAACGAAGATCTGGCAGATGCGTTGGCGGAAGAAGATGTGGAAACCATTGTGGACCTTGCCATGGAGCAGGCAGACGAGGGTGCTGAGATCATTTATGTCAATCTGGGCATGCCGGATGTGGCGGAAGCTGTCCTGCTGCCCACCGCTGTCAGGGAAATGCAGGGTGTCATTGACCTGCCGCTGCAGCTGGATTCCCGTGATCCGGCAGCACTGGAAGCTGCCCTGCGCTGCTATAACGGTACGCCGCTGGTATCCCTTTCCACCGATTCGGACAGCCTGACTGTCCTGCTGCCTATCGCCGCCAGATATGGTGCCATGGTAACCGCTGCGCCGGCAGACGGTGCTGACAGCCTTGCCGAGACGGAGAAATTGGTCTCTGCTGCCGCTGCCTGCGGCATGCCGCCGGAGCGCATTCTCATGGAAAATATTCCCGAAAATCAAAAGTCCGCAGTCCTGTCCCTGGGCGTGCAGCTGTATCCGTCCTGCTGATTTTCCCCCGATGGAACGGTAACAGTCAGGTAACAAAAATGTCATCCAGCCTGTGTTTTGGTAACAGCCTTGTTACCTTCGCAGGCTGGTTTTTTCCTGTCTTTTTCCGTTTTTATATCCAAACCATCCAATTAATTGGCTTTTTTCTTGTGCAATGCGCTTGAATTTCACTTTTTTCAGCGAAATCATTTGACAAAACAGGCTTCTTCCTGTAAGATAGGTTACAGATCGGTTACACAGTCGTAACAAATTGATACCTCGCTGCTACGGCAGCCCTATCGTTATATAAAGGAGTTACATATGTTTCAGAAGCTGAGAAAATATATCACAGTTGCCGCAACCGGCATTATCCTGACCGCCAGCCTGACGGCAGGTGCCTTCGCTGCAAGCGCAACCACCACAACCACCGTTAATGTCCGTTCCGGTGCAGGCACCAACTACAAGGTTGTCACCTGTGTCACCAAGGGCAAGGCAGTTACTACCACCGGTACTTCCGGCAGCTGGACCAAGGTTACTGCAAATGGCAAAACCGGTTACATCTCCAGCAAGTATCTCAAGGCTGCCAGCAGCTCCTCTTCCACCACCACCCAGCCGGCAACTCAGCCCACCAGCAATACCACGGTATATGCTACCACTACCCTGAATGTCCGCTCCGGACCGGGCACTGGTTATAGCATCCTGACCTCTATGAAGAAGGGCCAGTCCGCTGTAAAGACCGGCGTTTCCGGCAGCTGGTACAAGGTTTCTGTCAATGGCAAGACCGGCTATGTATCCGGCAAATATACCACCACTACCAAGCCGGCCTCCAGCACCTCCACACCGACGACCTCCGGCAGCAAAAAATACATGGGTAACTTTAAGCTGACCTTCTATGCAGGAGACAGCACTACGGCTTCCGGCAGAACCCCCCGTGTGAACCACACCATCGCAGCTGACACCTCTGTCCTGCCGATGTACTCCAAGGTTTACATTGAAGGCTGGGGAACCTACACCGTAGAGGACCGCGGCGGCGCCATCAAGGGCAAGCGCATCGACATTTTCGTTGCAAACAATTCCATTGCACGCAAGTACGGTGTAAAGTATGCCAACGTTTATCTCGTAAAATAATCACATAAAAAAAATCACCGGCACGGGATGAGATCCTGTGCCGGTTTTTTCGTTATTCCGCAACTATCGCAAGGAATACAGCAGGTTTGTCGGAAACGTTCTTTGTGTAATGGGAAGCGCCGTCGCCGCACATCCATGCGTCACCGGGTTTCACGATTTTTTCTTCGCCGCCGTCCTGGATCAGCAGCTCGCCTTCCAGCAGCCAGCAGAATTCCGCATCCGGCATATGGGCATGGGCACCAATGGTGCAGCCCGGCTCCAGTGTCAGCTTCGCACACATCTTGAATTTGCCGCAGGAATCCTCCGGTGCAATCAGGGTCTGACGGATTACCTGCCCGTCACCGCCCCGCAGATGCTCAATCACATCGGTTTTCTGGTCATTTGCTCGATTTAACATGCTCTGTTTATCCTTTCCTGTCTTTTAACACAACAACCGTAATTCCATTGTTATGTCGGTCAATGTCATGGTCTTTTCGGAAGGCCGGGCAAATGTGCAGCAGCCTTCTGGTATCTTCCTCAAATATCGTCAGCTTTTCTCCCGGAATGAAAAACCGGATCTGTCCCCGTTTCTGCAGGGCTGACAGCTCTTTCCGGACTGCAACCCGGATTTTCCCGCCGTTGCCTGTGGAGCCGAAGCCATGGATAATTTTCAGCACACAGATATCCTGCCGCTTTGCCAGGCGAAGCTCCAGCTGCAGCCGGGCCATGGCCTGGGATACGGTTGGTTTTTCATCTTCCAGATTGATCTGGCGTATCTGCTGTTCCATATGTCAGTTATGTTTCCTTTCCCATGCATTCTGCCAGAAACGCAGCAAACAGCGGTCCCATATCCACTTCCGTATCCCGGCAGATGGACTCTATCATGCGTTCCGGATGCCACTGTACTGCCATTACCGGCAGACTGTCATGTTCAATTGCTTCAATCACACCATCTGCATCACTCACCGCCGTTACATGCAGTCCGGCGCCCAGCGTACGGATGGCCTGATGATGGTAGCTGTTCACCGGCAGGGTTTCCCCAAACAGCGACCGCAGACGGCCGCCCTCCGATGTCACCACGGTATGAATGGTGGTATCATGCACATGGGCAGTACCCAGATGACGGAACAATGTCCCGCCGAAAAACACGTCAATCACCTGAATCCCACGGCAGATGCCAAGTACCGGTTTCTTTCTCTCACAGAACTGCTGCAGCAGTTCCCATTCCCGTTCATCACGCTGCTGGTCCACGCTGGTATCCAGTCCTGTCAGATGCTTTCCATAATAAGACGGATGGATATCCCCGCCGCCGGATAACAACAGGGCATCACACAGCTCCGCCAGCTGTCCCGCATCGCCATACCCGCCGTCATAGACTGCGGTTCCGCCAAAACGGGTGATACATCTGGCATACAGCTCACTTTGCGTGATTTGCCTGCTGCGTTTTCCCAGCATGCTTCCGGTTGATATCAGTATAACAGGATTTGCCGTATTTTTCACCTCCTGTATCATAAATTATTTGTAACGATACATGATTAGCATGCCATGAATCGTCTGCGAGTGGGCACGAATTCAGGAAGCCATCCAAAATTTTCTATGTAGGTGAAGCATATGACATTGTTTTCTGTCTGTTCTCTTCTGGGAGCGGTTGCTCTGTTCCTGTTCGGCATGGAACTGCTGCGGGGCGGGCTGTGCCGCATGTCACAAAAACGTCTGCAGCCTCTGCTCATGCGCTCCACACAGACTGTGTGGCAGGCGGTACTGCTGGGGGCTGTGGTCACAGCCTTTGTGCAGAGCTCCTCTGCTGTTACCATCATCATTGTGGGGCTGGTGGCGGGAAAGGTCATTTCCCTGTATCAGGCGGCAGGTCTGATTGCCGGTGCCAATCTGGGTACCTGCTCCACTGCATTTCTTGTCCATTTCGGTCTGTGCTCCAATGGCACCCAGCTGTTTGCCAGTCCATGGGTCTTGCTGCTCCTGTGCCTGCTGCTGCCGTTTTTGCTGCAGCGCCAATGTCCGCCGATGCTGTCTGCCTGTGCCGGTGTCGCTGCCCTGCTGGCAGGTATGACCCGGATGCAGACAGCCCTGCTGCCTCTGTCACAGACACCCTATTTTTCCGCCCTGCTGTCCGCCTGTGATTCCCTGTTTTCCGGTCTGATGGCAGGCAGTGTGGTGACTGCTGTCCTGCAAAGCTCCTCTGCCTGTATTGCCATGCTGCAAACCCTGTCTGACACTGGGGCACTGTCCATTGGGTTTGTGCTGCCTGTGCTGTTGGGGCAAAACATCGGTACCTGTGTCACTGCCCTGCTGGCTTCTGTCCATGCGGGTCGGTCAGCACAGCAGGCTGCCCTGCTGCATCTTGCCTTCAATCTGCTGGGTGCGGCAGTCATTCTTCCGGCACAGTGGGCATGCAGCCTTCTGTTCCCCCGTCTGCTGGCATACCCTGCAGACAGTTTGTCCATTGCCTGCCTGCATTTGCTGTGCAATGTGGCAGCCATCACAGTATATATACCATTATGCGGTAAATTAGATAAAAGAAAAAGGCTCCCGTACAACAGGAACCTTTTAAACAGTTAATTTGCTGTGACAATCCAGGCATTGGGAATATGCCGTCCTTTTTCCGGTGTCACTGCCGAGGAACGTGTGATATCCCGTCCCCGGTAATACATGACAGCGGAAGAACCGCCATCCAGATTGCAGGCCTGATAGGCACCATACCGGTACAGAATATCTGTGAGGTCGCCCAAGGTGATGCCGATGGAATATCCCGGCTGTCTGCCGTCAATGACCGCCATGAGGATTTGTCCTTTGGAAGTCTGTCCAATGACAGAACGGGGCTGTAATCCCCAGCCGGAGGAGCCGCTGATCAATTGCCTGCCATTGATAACCAGTGCCGGACTGAACTGCATGGCATCCCGGGCATTTGCCGGCAGGGTATTGGTCACATTCAGCCGGTTGGCAGTGTCCATACTGATGATTTTCATGGTGGTATCCAGATCCGGGCGGCGGGCAGTGCCGTCGGACAGTATCATGCCAAAAGCCTCTCCGCCATTGCCATTGCCCTC
Organism: uncultured Clostridia bacterium; assembly: GCA_945872165.1. Taxonomy (GTDB): domain Bacteria; phylum Bacillota; class Clostridia; order Oscillospirales; family Butyricicoccaceae; genus Butyricicoccus_A. The sequence goes on from CAMBYS010000027.1 coordinate 8,100, forward strand.
CGGATCGGAAAATCCACTGGCATTGATGCCCAAAACCGCATCATTCTGCCGGCACATGTCCTTCAGATAGCTGCCGGAGGACCCCAGGGAACGGGATACCGCCAGTTTTACCTGCCCGGGATTTTTGACAATTGCCATTCGTCCGGCATAACCATCTCCCCGCAGCGTGACAATGACAATGCCATTGCGGGTATCAATCGCGCACACCGGGTCACCATAAATGGTTAAAATGCCGGTATCCTCCGCATCATAATCCGCCGCATCAATCAGCAGATAGCCATCCTCATCCAGCACCTCTTCTTTTCGATGCTGTTTCATAAAAGCTGCAAAGGATTTCTGGTCAATTTCCCCATACGCTTCGGAAAACTGATCCTGAATCTCCGACCATGTATCAATGGCATCCTGAGGATCATCAAATTCCTCCTCTGCCTGCCAGGTACTGTTGTCATCCTCCTGCTGCAGCTCCAGTACCAGTCTGCCATTCATCACATCATCTATAACGGACTGAGGCAGAAACAGGGTTGCCAGCCACTGATGGTTCATCGTGCCCATGGCGGTTTCAATGTAAATGGTACGCCATTTCTCAATCAACGGAATATGTGAAAATACCATAATGCAATAAACCACTGCCAGGCTGGCAGCTCCAATCATCGCATTGCGCAGGCCATGCTTTGCCCGCTTGGGTTTATTTCGTGTTTTCCGTGCTTTTTTCCGCTGTCTTTTGGTTTTTTTCGTCTGTTCAACCGTTTCTTCCTCCAAAACCACCCAGCTGGAAGACTGACCTTTCTGTTCATCCCGCATCCGATCACCTCTGTCCGTCACGTTGTATATGCAGGTATTATATCACATTTTTCTGTGAACAGCCTTTGTAACATCCAACAAAGTATTGGGGATTTCTTGCGCATTCCCTCTCATTCATGATAAAATACGGACAGTTTGAAATCAGGAGGATGTACCATGCAGCAACAGACCTTTATCCTGCCCGGTCAGGCACCTTTTTCTGCCCGGCAGACCTTTACCTGCGGACAATGCTTCCGCTGGACTCCTCAGCCGGATGGCAGCTATATTGGCATGGTTCGAGGCATACCCGCACAGGTTTGGGAGAAAAACCGCCAGCTGTCCATCTGCACAGTCCCGGACAGCTTTGCCATGTGGACAGATTATTTTGACTGTGAAACCGATTATGTCTCCATCTGCCGCAGCTTTGCCGTGGATGATTTCACCACACAAGCGGCAGAATTCGGCAGCGGCATCCGGATTTTAAAGCAGGAGCCATGGGAAGCTCTGTGTACCTTTATTCTGTCCCAATGCAACAACATCCCCCGTATCACCGGTATTGTGAGCCGGTTGTGTGAGCTGCTGGGCACGCCGGTTTCCTTTCAAGGGCAAACTCTGTATACTTTCCCGACACCGGAATCCCTGGCAGAACTGACACCATCCGACCTGCAATCCCTGCGTGCGGGGTACCGTGCCCCCTATCTGCTTGCCGCAGCACAGGCGGTCCAGTCCGGTGACCTGGATTTTGCCGCCCTGAACCGTCTGTCCACATCAGATGCCCGAAGGGAAATCATGCAGCTTCGCGGTGTCGGCCGGAAGGTGGCAGACTGTTTCCTGCTGTTCGGACTGCATAAGCTGGATGCTTTCCCGGTGGATACCTGGATGAAAAAAGCCGCCGCCTGTTACAGCGGCGACATGCGTCGTTTTATGGACAGCCCCTATGCCGGGGTTTATCAGCAATATTTCTTTTTCTATACCCGGGAGCATGGGCTTGGTTAACCGATGTACTCCCGAATCCATGTCAGCTTGCCTCCATAGCTCTTTTTCCCGATCCATGCTTCTCCCTCAAACTGTCTCGGATAATAGATACGTGCACACAGTCCCGCAAAGGCATCCATACGAATATTCGATATCATGCCGGACAAATGGAGTTCCTCCAGTTTGCTGCAGCCATAAAATGCTTTATAGCCGATACTTTGCAGACTTTTGGGCAGGTCCAGCCGTTTCAGGCTCTGACAGCTGGTAAATGCCTGATTGCCAATATGCTGTAATCCTTTCGGCAAATGGACTTTCTGCAGTCTGGTGCACCCGGCAAAAGCGAAACTGCCGATATGCGTGACACCATCAGGAATATATACCTCCTGAAGCTCCGCATGCTGAGCAAACGCAAAATCTTCAATGCGTGTCGTTCCCTTTGGAATGTGATAAACACTCTGTTCCGCTTTCTCCGGCTTGTTCTGCACTGCCGGCTGACTTTTATGACTGTCTGCTGCTTTAGCACGGGGCTGCTGGACAAACTGCTGCTTTGGCGCATGGGATGTGGTTTCCGTCTTAGTGGTTTTCACTTTGTCATCCCTATGTTTCTCATCCGTGTTTTTCTGCTGCCGTACCGACTTCGCTGTACTTGCCGGCGATGCAGTCTGTTTCATCTGCCCCATACTGGCTGTCAGCTGTTGCTGCAGCTGTGCCAGTTGTTCCGACAGGCTCCCCAGCTTCTGCATTTCTGTGAGCAGCGTCCGGATCTCCGTCAATTGTATCTGCATGTCCATGATCTGCCGTCGCATCTCTGTCAGCTGGTTTTGCAGCGCTTCCATTGTCTCCTTCTGCAGCTTCGCTTCCGCAAGCTGCTTTTGTTTTTCCTGCCACCGGTGCCGGCGCGGCTGGATTTCCCGCGCCAGCCATGCCTCTGTCTGCTGTCGTGAAAGAAATTTCGGTGTTTGAAGGTGATACCCGCATATAGGGCAATACTGCTCCCTCTCTGTCGTGCCATGACCGCACACCATACATTGTTTCATAACGCTTTCTCCTATTTTTCAGGCGGTATCTGCATATTCCAGGATTTCAGATAACGCCGCTTTTCTGTTGAAATCATTATATCATATTCACATGGCAATGTTACAGCTTTGTCCCAATTCTTTGGCGCACAAAAAAAGACTCCCGCAGGAGTCTTTTTCCTTTATCCTTCAATTACTTTTACATCATAATGCCGTGTCCGGGGACCGTCAAATTCACAGAAATAAATGCCCTGCCAGATGCCCAGCAGCATTTTGCCGTCCTCAAAGGGAATGGTTTTAGAAACGCCCATGGCAGAGGATTTCAGATGTGCCGTGGAATTGCCCTCGGCATGGCGAAATTCCGGTCTGTCCGGATAGGCTTTGTCCAGTCCATACAGCATATCCGTGACAACATCCGGGTCTGCATTTTCATTTACGGTAATGCCTGCTGTGGTATGGGGGCACCAGACTACTACAACGCCGCTTTTTGCACCGCTTTCCGCAATAACCTGCTGCACATTGCGGGTGATATTGATAAAGCCCTCACGCGGGGTACGGATGGTAAAACGTTTTGCCTGCATTATTCTCCCTCCTCATTTCTGTTTTCACATAAATAGGTTGCTTCCAGGTCAGACAGATGTACCTTGACTGCCAGGGGATACTGTTCAAAGGCATGGGCAATGGCAAAAGAACCTGCCTTGGCGGAATCATCAAAGCCACCCATATGCCACCGGATGGCAAATGCCTCTTCATTTTTCAGACGCATGAACCGTTCAATTAAAAAGACGGATTTTTCCCCATGTCCATAGGGAAACCGGTCATTGATGGTATAATAGGGTACCTTTTCCCATGTACCCGCCTCATTTTTACGGTTGCGGTAGGATACCTCATAAAATCCTGCCTTGCAGATATCATGCAGCAGCGTAGCAATGGCAACGCTTTCCGGGTCATCCTCCCCTTCTACAAAATGTTTTTTCATAAACACCTTATAGACATTCAGGCTGTGCTCCACCAGTCCGCCTTCATAAGCTGCATGAAACCGGGTGGAGGCAGGTGCGGTAAAGAAATCCGAACCCATGAGCCATTCCAGCAAACGGTCTGCACCCCGGCGGGTGATATGCGCTTTATACTGGTCGATAATAATTTGTCTGTAATCCAAACTCATATTGCCACCTCATATCCTGCCGCTGCCAGGGTTTCCTCTACCTGTTCCAGCGGTATATCCTGTCCATACAGCATCACACGGCCACTGTCCAGGGCAATTTCCGCCTTGGTAACAGCCGGATTGCTTTCCAGCAGTTGTTTCACCTGCCGGACACAGCAGCCGGCACTCATGCCATTGATGGTCAGCTCCATATGGTTTTCCTGTGTCTGCAGCTGGTCAAAGATTACCCGCAGCTGTTCCCGGGTATTGCACGCGGGATTATCCAGCACACGGTTGAGCATTTCAGACAGATAGCGTCCGATTTCCTGTCCGGAAATCCCCCATTCCATCAGATCATGCCCATTGACCGCAAGATCCTTGCGTGTCAGGCAGCTGTTTTCCTGCAGTACCTGTTCCAGCAGCGCTTCCGTCTGCAGCAGTTCGGTCAGATTCTGGGGTGCAGTCCCCTGTCCGATACAATCCGCTTTTTTGACTGCCAGCAGACTGCGGTATATTTCTTCTCCATGCACAGCCAGCTTACGGCGCACACTGCGCAGGGTACAGCCCAGTGGCGTATCATGATGCCGCACCAGATACAACAGCTTCTGTTCCTGCTGCACCGGTAAACGCAGATGTTTTACCGCCTGCTGTGCGATATCATAGGAAACCGCCGGATGCCCATAAAAATGTCCGATTCCCCGTTCATCCATACTGAATGTCCCCGGCTTGCCTGCATCATGAAACAGCATGGTCAGCCGCAGCAGCCACTCCGGACGGATGCTCTCCATAGAACGGACGGAATGCTCCCATACATCATATTTATGATGGGGATTGTTCTGTTCAAACCCAATCATCGGAGAAAGCTCCGGTAAAATCTCAGTAATAATATCGGAAAATGCCATCAGGATACTGCCTGCATGGGCACCGCAGATCATCTGGAGCAGCTCGGAGGTAATCCGTTCCGCGGAAACATGGGACAACCGCTGCCGATTCCGGTGCAATGCCGCCGCAGTTTCCGGTTCTATGGTATATCCCCGCTGGGCAGCAAACCGCAAAGCCCGCAAAATCCGCAGGGCATCCTCCTGTAATCTTGTATCCGGATCCCCCACACAGCGCAACTGTTTGTGCTCCAAATCCTCCTGACCGCCAAAGGGGTCACATAATCCATGTATGGGACTGTATGCCATGGCATTGACGGTAAAATCCCGCCGTGCCAGATCTTCTTCAATATGCGAAACAAAAGCAACCGAATCCGGCCGTCTTCCATCGGAATATCTTCCTTCTGTACGGAAGGTGGTGACCTCTACCGGTTCCCCTTCCACAATAACCGTCACGGTACCATGCTGCAAGCCGGTTTCAATCACATGGTAATCCGCAAACAGCTCCTCCACCTGCTGAGGAAGTGCTGCAGTACACAGGTCATAATCATGGGGCTGTCTGCCCGCCAGACAATCCCGCACCGCTCCGCCAACCACATAGCTGGCATATCCCGCCTGTTCCAGACGGCTGAGCACCGCTTCAATCCTTCCCGGCAGGTTCATTTCTGCCTGCATGTTAATTGCGCCGCAAGCCGTTATAGGGCTTTTTTCTCAGCGGGCGCTTGTTGCCATGTTCATCCATAATCACGGTATGATCCAGCTGTGCCTTGAGATTCGCACGGTATTCTGCAATATATTCCTCACGCAGCTGCTTTTGTTCTGTGATTTCCTCTGGTGTCAGCCCTTCTGCCTTCGCTTTTTTTGCCAGTGCATTGATACGGCTGATTTTCTCCTGCTTCATGATGCAGAATCCTCCCTGTCTATTCCAATTTTTATCCAATACTTCACCATTATATGTATTATACCGTCTTCCGTTATTTCTGGCAAGTCCCGAATCATTTCTCCCTTGACAGTATTTCCTCCGTATGTTACGGTATTCATATGAATTTTCACGCAAAAAGGCGTTTTCCCACTAGAAAGGTAGGTAATTTGTCATGAGACCGGAAACGTTATGTATCCATGCCGGCTATGAGCCGGAAAATGGCGGTGCACGGGCACTGCCGATTTATCAGTCTACAACCTTCAAATTTGATTCCACTGAGCATGTCGGTGCACTGTTTGACCTGACCGCAGGTGACGCATTCTATACCCGTCTGGGTAATCCCACCACCGATGCCGTAGAGAAAAAAATTGCCGCACTGGAAGGCGGTGTGGGTGCTCTGTGCACCTCCTCCGGACAGGCTGCTACTCTGCTGGCTACCCTGAATATTGCGCAGGCCGGTGACCATATTGTCTGTGCATCCGCTGTGTATGGCGGCACCTTCAATCTTCTGGGTGTTACCCTAAAGAAAATGGGTGTGGATGTCACTTTTGTGGATGGTGACGCACCGCTGGAAGAGCTGCAGAAGGCAATCCAGCCCAACACCAAGGCAGTATTCGGTGAAACCATTGCCAATCCGGCACTTCATGTACTGGACTTTGAAAAAATGGCAGAGCTGGCACACAGCAATGGTATCCCGCTGATTGTAGATAACACCTTTGCTACCCCAATCCTGTGCCGTCCCTTTGAATTCGGTGCAGATATCGTCGTTCATTCCACCACCAAATACATGGATGGCCATGCCGTCCAGATGGGTGGTGTCATTGTGGACAGCGGTAAGTTTGACTGGGCTGCTTCCGGCAAATTCCCGGGACTGACTGAGCCGGATGAATCTTATCATGGCCTGCGGTATACCGAAGCCTTTGGTCCGGCTGCTTACATCACCAAGGCACGGGTTCAGTTGATGCGTGACCTGGGTACCTGTCAGACTCCTACCGGTGCATTCCTGCTGGATCTGGGCCTGCAGACCCTGCCGCTGCGTATCCGCCAGCACAGTGCCAATGGCCTGAAGGTAGCAGAATATCTGCAGCAGCAGAAGGATGTGGAATCCATCAACTTCCCGGGTCTGCCGTCGGATAAATATTATCCGCTGAAGCAGAAATATCTGCCGGAAGGCACCAGCGGTGTCATTTCTTTCTCCATTGCCGGCGGACGTGAGCGGGCTGCCAAATTCATCGACAGCCTGAAGCTGGTTTCTCTGGAAGTTCATGTAGCCGATATCCACAGCTGTATCTTACATCCGGCTACCTCTACTCATCGCCAGCTCAGCGATCAGCAGCTGATTGACTGCGGCATTACCCCAGGCCTTGTCCGTCTGTCTGTTGGCCTTGAAAATGCTGACGATATCATCGAGGATCTGGAGCAGGCATTCGCTGCCATCAACGCATAATTTCCCAAACATACCAAATGCCATCCGGACAAGCCGGATGGCATTTTTTCATTCTCACTTTAATATTTCATTGTATAACGCATCAGCATAGACGCTGCTTCGGCACGGGTTGCATAACCCTTCGGCTTCAAATATGTCTTGTTTCCTTCGACATATCCGCTGATGATGCCGGCCTGAGTTGCCCAAACCATTTCGGTATAAGCCCAAGAGCTTACACTGGAGTAATCGGAATACTTTCTCAGATTGCCGCTCACGCTGGGCTTTCCGCAATCGTTATACAGCATTTTTGACAGCTGCTCACGGGTGATATTGCCGGACGGATTGAATTTGCCGTCGCCAACACCAGATGCTATGCCGTTTGCACTCGCCCATTGGACGGCTTTAAAATACCATGCACTCGGCTTAACGTCGGAGAAGGTCTGCTTGGAGGAAACCGCCGGGCTTCCTGCCTTGCTTTAAAAAATCTGTTCAACCATGGCACGGGTCAGCTTGCTTGACGGTTTGAATGTATTGCCGTCGCCTACCATCAAACCGGTATCATAGACATACTGTACCGCACTACGATACCATGCAGTGGTCGGAACATCGGTAAAAATATCGGAAACTGACTTGATGTCGGCAACATTCTGGGGTGTCCAGGAATTCCATGTAATGATACCTCCATACTGACTCTTGATGACGCTGCTCCAGCCAGTCCCATTCGTCGGATAATACGCTGTCGAAAGCAGTCCATTGAACATCTTATCTCCCGTTTTAGGCGCATCACCACGGAAATAAATCTTGCTCAGTTTGTTACAGTTGTCAAAGGCATTCGCGCCAATCTGTATGACACTCTCAGGAACGGTAATTTCTGTCAGCCCCTTACAGTTGCCGAACGCATATGCACCAATTTCACGCAGGGAGATTGGCAGGCTTACCGATGTAAACTTCACATAGCTGCCCATATTATCATCTTCCGAATAGAACATGTAGCCCGGAATCCGCCATACGCCGCTGCCAACGGTCAGCTTCATCGAAGTGGTATTGGAGCCTGCACCTGCAAATGGATAGCGCCCCCAGTTATCTTCAGACGCATCGGCGCAGTTGACCGCATTATACTGGACAGTCTTCAGATTCGCACAATGGAACGCATTTCCGCCAATACTCGTCACGCTGGCCGGAATGTTCATGCTGGTCAGCCCGGTGCAGCCAGCAAATGCACTT
>CAMBYS010000028.1 GCA_945872165.1 uncultured Clostridia bacterium
TCACACTTCCAAAGCCCACGGTGCTGGCTGTCACACTTGCGTTAAATGCTTCCAGCCATTCTGATGCAAGGGGATAGGTGTTGGAATAGGAAGCTCCATCTTCTACTATGAATGCATCCACACGATCCTCTACCCAGCGGAGAATCAAATGATATTCACCGGGCTGGATATCAGACAGCTCCAGAAGGGCTTCCGGCTCCTGCCAGGTGCCATCCTGACAGTATCGCACTGTGACAACAGACTCTGTGATGGAAGCATCGGTGGTAAAATCGAAAAACTGTGTATCTCCTTCCATAGGCTGGAGGATGCGCTGGGTTTTTTCCGGAAACTCGGTCCGCGCAATGGTCGGACCTGTCTGTTTGGTACCGCAGCCGCACAGAAGCAGCATACAGGAAAGTATCATGCAAAAAAGCCTGCTTTTTGGTTTCATCCTGCTCATTCCTTTCTCAGCTATGTTACATTCAGTATAACAGTTTGACAAAGGGATAACCACTACAAAACGGAAACAAAGCTCCACAGCCTGTGGAAAACAGTATTATTTCTTTTTCGCAAATAACTCTTTGATACCCAGCACCAGCAGCAGGATACCAAACAATCTTCTGAGCCAGTCCATGGGAATGGCACCGGCGGCAAGAGAAGCCAAAGGTGAGGTAATGCATCCCGCAATGGCACACCAGAGCGCAATTTTTTTGTCCACCAGATGATGGCGGATATGGGAAATCAGCGCAGTAGGTGCACAGCACAGAAAATATACCAAATTGATTCCGGCAGCGGTATATTGCGCTACATGCTCCACCATAGTCAGCCACAGGATGAGCAGGGAACCGCCGCCAATGCCAAATCCGGATAAAATACCGGTGATGGTGCCGACAACAAATCCCATCATAACAGCAGTACCGCCCGGATACCACCCCAGAGCAGCAGCAGGGCAAAAGCCTTACGCAGCAATGGGACAGAAACCCGGGAAAAACATAAGCCGGACAATAAGCCACCAGCGGCACCGCCGAGCAGATAGGGCATAGCAGCAGACAGTTCGATACCACCCTTCCAGAAATAGATGATGGCACTGACAGCAGACAGCGGGAAAATCACCGCAACAGAGGTGGCAAAGGCCTGTTTTTGCTGCATACCCAGCCAGCCGGTAAACAATGGCACAAGGAATAAACCGCCGCCGGAACCAAAAAAGCCATTTGCCGCACCGGCACAGGCACCAATAACCAGATATTTGCACTTGTCTTTCATGAGAACCCCCTTTTTTTGACATCAAAAAAGCACGCCGGTTAGCAGTCCAGCGTGCTTTTATCGTAAACAGAAAAGAGAGTTTTTATTCAGAGAATCCCTGTACAGCAGGGGGGAATCAGCATGCGCACTCGCAGCTCAGGATACAGGTTTCACCGCGGACAACATCACCACAGTTGACATGAACTTCCTTGGTAGGCAGATTGGTTACGATGCAGGATACATCCACACGACCGCCACGTGCCTGAATATCGGTAACATTGCAGGAAAACAGTGCAGTACCAGCCTTCACAGCTTCACCGGCACGGACATGCAGATCAAAGCTTGCATGCTCAGAGTCTGTGTTTGCTTCCATCAGGATTTCCAGATTGTGTTCGGTATCCAGGAAGGTTACGGTGCGGTTGCTTTCGGAAACACGGCTGATGAGGCCATCACAGGGAGCAACAACGGTATTTTCGGTGGGCAGAATGGATACGCCTTCACCCAGAACCTTGTCGCCCAGCAGATCGCTGTGCAGCGCATCAATCGGAACACATTTGCCGGTAATCGGTGCCATAAAATCATACATTGCAGTAGTCATAATAAATCTTCCCCTCTCGAAGACAGTGAAATTAATTTTTGTGATATGAGAGCATATAATCATATATCTCCCGGATGCAACAAAGAGTTTCTCATAATTTGCCTACGAATGCAATAGGCAGAATCAACAAGGAAAAAGAAATTATGCGAAGTGCACATGTATAGATTGGAATACTTGGTTAATTGTTACAAAATAGGGACAAAAATATGATTATTCTAACTAAAAATAAGTAAAGATAATTGTGCAAAACATCAAAAAGAACCCCTTTTCCATATCCGGGTAAGGAAAGGGAAAAGGGGTATCAAAAGGCTGTTATTTTTGCGTGATCAGGCTGTCCATTCCGCCATTCATCAGGGAATCCAGGGATTGCTCCAGCTGTACCGCACTGTCAGGCAGGGTGATGTCATCCCGCTCTGCCAGCACCTGAATGCCATAGCGTACCTGATCCACAGCATCAATGGCATCCGGCAGCAGGTCAATCAGGGTATCCCGCAGCTGCTCCGGATTTTGGGTTTCATCCTGCAGCAAGGTTGTCAGCTGATCTGACATGGTATGGTAGGATTCTGCAGCAGTGGCAAAATGCCGCTGGGCATCTGCGAGCTCTTCCGGTGCCTGTACGGAAGCCAACTGATCCATCGGCCTGCCAACGGCTTCGATGGCAGCAAGCAGAATCTCCCGGCTGGAAACACCGGCTGTACTTTGCTGTGCCATATCATCCAACAGACCGGTCTCAACCTGATACAGGTCATCAAAGGCAGAACCAAGTCCATCCACATAGGCATCCAGCTGCTGCTGGCGCTGCTGTGCTGTCTGATATTCCTGCCATTTGCTGATGCCTGCCATGGCGCAGATGCCAATGACAGCCACACAGACAAAGCACAGGAAGATCACCATTGCCGTTTTCTTTTTCATTATCGGGTCTCCAGCTCACCGGTAGCCTGTGCAGTCAGGTAAGCAGTGATGAAACCGTCAATATCACCGTCCATGACAGCTTCAATGTTGCTGTTTTCAAAGCCGGTACGGGTATCCTTTGCCAGGGTGTAGGGCATAAAGACATAGGAACGAATCTGGCTGCCCCATTCAATCTTTTTCTGGTCGCCCTTGATATCGGAAATCTTATCCAGGTGCTCACGCTCCTTGATTTCCACCAGCTTTGCCCGCAGCATTTTCATACAGTTGTCACGGTTCTGGAACTGGCTTCGCTCGGTCTGGCAGCTGACCACAATGCCGGTAGGCTTGTGGGTCAGGCGAACCGCGGAAGAGGTCTTGTTGATGTGCTGGCCGCCTGCACCGGAGGAACGGTATACCTGCATGTCGATATCTTCCGGACGAATTTCCACTTCGGTGTCGTCATCAATTTCCGGCATAACTTCTACTGCGGAGAAGGAGGTATGACGGCGGCCGGAGGAATCAAAGGGAGAAATACGCACCAGACGGTGTACACCGGATTCACTCTTGAGGAAGCCGTAAGCATTTTCGCCTTCAATGAGAATGGATGCGGATTTCAGACCGGCATCATCACCCTCCAGATAATCCATGATTTTGTAGGTAAAACCATGCCGCTCAGTCCAGCGGGTATACATGCGGTACAGCATTTCACACCAGTCCTGGGCTTCGGTGCCGCCTGCACCGGCATGGAAGGAAAGAATGGCATTGTTGGAATCATATTCGCCCAGCAGCAGAGTAGCCAGTTTGCGTCGTTCCAGATCGTCATTCAGGGCTTCAAAGCCTTCCTTCAGCTCATCCAGCATGGAATCATCTTCCATCTCCAGTGCCAGATCACACAGGGTCAGCAGATCCTCCTGCTGGGCACACAGATTCTGATACCCTTCAATCTTATCCTTCAGTGCCTTGGTGCGCTGCAGGATTTTCTGGGACTTTTCCATATCATCCCAGAAGCCCGGCTCGCTGGCACGGTTTTCCAGTTCTTCTACTTCTTCTGCGGCGTGCTCCAGATCATAAGCCTGACCCAGCTCATCAATTGCGGGCTGGAGACCATTGAGCTTCTGCCTGTATTCTTCAAATTCAATGAGTGCCAAGGTTAAACTCTCCTATACAACAGATTTCATGTGTTCTTAACATAATATTATAGTAAAATGACGTGTGGAAGTAAAGTTTTTTTTATAAGTGATTGTAAAATACCGTTAATTCACAAAAAATTAGTTTTTATTGCAACCAAATTGTGCTATAATGCAAGATGAATGACCGCGTCAGGCGGAGAAAAACAGGTATACCAAACCATTTGGTTGTTAAATCCGGAGAGGAACATGATTTAAATGGGTTTTTTAGAGAAAATTTTCGGCACGCACAGTGACCATGAGCTCAAGCGTATCCGTCCGATTGCGGACAAGGTAGAAGCGCTGGAGGAAGAATATAAGGCACTGACAGATGCACAGCTGCGTGCCAAGACAGATGAATTCAGAAAACGCTATCAGGAAGGTACATCACTGGATGACCTGCTGCCGGAGGCATTTGCCACCATGCGTGAGGCAGCATGGCGTGTTCTGGGCATGCGGCATTACCGGGTACAGATTATCGGCGGTATCGTCCTGCATCAGGGACGTATTGCGGAAATGAAAACCGGTGAAGGCAAGACACTGGTAGCAACACTGCCGGCGTATCTGAATGCCATTGCGGGCAAAGGCGTACATATCGTCACCGTCAATGACTATCTGGCAAAACGAGACAGTGAATGGATGGGCAAGGTGTACCGCTTCCTGGGCATGACCGTGGGACTGGTTATCCATGATGTGCCGCCGGATCAGCGCAAGGTGATGTATGAAGCAGATATCACCTACGGTACCAACAATGAATTCGGCTTTGATTATCTGCGTGACAACATGGCAATCTATAAGCAGAACATGGTACAGCGGGGACATGCCTTTGCCATTGTGGACGAGGTGGACTCCATCCTGATTGATGAAGCCCGTACTCCGCTGATTATTTCCGGACGAGGTGACAAGTCCACCGACCTGTACCAGCGTGCGGAAAACTTTGTCAGCCGTCTGAAGTGCTACCGCATCAAGGAGACGGATGACAAGCTGGATCTGGAAGAGGAAGGCGAGCGTCTGCGCCGGGAGGAAGAAGAACGCAAGGCAAATCCTGCCAAGGCAAAGCCGCTGACTGAAGAGGACCGCCAGATTCTTGCCCAGCTGAATGCGGACTATGTGGTAGACGAAAAGGCAAAGACTGCCGTATTGTCTGCCATCGGACAGAAGAAAGCGGAGCAGTATTTCAATATTGCCAATCTGGCAGATCCGGAAAATGCTACCCTGGCCCATCATATCAATCAGGCTCTGCGTGCCCATGGCATTATGAAGCGGGATGTGGATTATGTCATCCGGGACAATGAAATCATTATTGTCGATGAAAACACCGGCCGTCTGATGTTTGGCCGCCGGTATAATGAAGGTCTGCATCAGGCCATTGAAGCCAAGGAACATGTACAGGTACAGCGGGAAAGCAAGACGCTGGCAACCATTACCTTCCAGAATTACTTCCGTATGTATGGCAAGCTGTCCGGTATGACCGGTACCGCATTGACCGAGGAAGATGAATTCCGTGAAATCTATCGGTTGGATGTCATTGAAATTCCCACCAACAAGCCGATTGCCCGAAAGGACAATGTGGATACGGTGTACCGTTCCGAAGCAGGCAAATTCCGTGCTGCCATCAGTAAAATCAAGGAATGCAATGCCAAGGGCCAGCCGATTCTGGTGGGCACGGTTTCCATTGAAAAGAGTGAAGTGCTGTCCAAGCTGCTGAAGAAGGAAGGCATTTCCCACAATGTACTGAACGCAAAGTTCCATGAACAGGAAGCGGAAATCGTAGCACAGGCGGGACGTCTGGGTGCGGTTACCATTGCCACTAACATGGCAGGTCGTGGTACCGATATCGTATTGGGCGGCAATGCGGAAAATATGGCAATTGCCGCACTGCGCAAGGCAGGCTTTACCGAGGAAATCATTGCGGAAGCAACCGGCTATGCGGAAACCGACAATGAAGAAATCCTGCAGGCAAGAGCAGAATTCCAGCGGCACTATCAGGAATTCAAAAAGCAGACCGACGCAGAAGGCGAACGGGTACGTGAAGCAGGCGGTCTGTATATTCTGGGTACCGAGCGCCATGAATCCCGCCGTATTGACAACCAGCTGCGTGGTCGTGCCGGCCGTCAGGGTGACCCGGGTGAATCCAGCTTCTACATTTCCATGGAGGATGACCTGATGCGCCTGTTCGGTTCCGAACGCGTCATGGGCATGCTGGATAAGATGGGCATGGATGATGATACGCCGATTGACCAGAAGATGCTGTCCGGCGCCATTGAAAGTGCACAGAAGAAGGTGGAATCCCGCAACTTCCAGATTCGTAAAAATGTCCTGCAGTATGATGACGTACTGAATACCCAGCGTGAGGTGATTTACAAGCAGCGGCAGGATGTACTGGATGGAAAGGATCTGCATGAATCCATTCTTGGCATGGTGGACAGCGTGGTGGAAACCACGGTTCATGGTGTGCTGGGCGAAAAGCCCTATGTAGAGCCGGAGGATATTGAATCCATTAAGCGGCATTTTCTGGGTCTGTTCCTCAAGCCGGAGGATCTGCAGTATACCAATGAGGAACTGAATGATCTGGTACCGGCTGCGCTGACCAATGAAATCTGTGACCATGCCCATGCGGTTTATGCGGCAAAGGAAGAAGAGCTTACGCCGAACATTATGCGTGAGCTGGAGCGTGTGGTTCTGCTGCGCAATGTAGATGAAAAGTGGATGGAGCACATTGATGCCATGACAGAGCTGCGCAATGGTGTGCGGCTGCGTGCTTATGCCCAGCATGACCCGGTTGTGGAATACAAGCGGGAAGGCTCCGATATGTATGACCAGATGATTGCCATGATCCGGGAGGATACGGTGCGCATGATGTACACCGCACGTGTCCGGGTGAAGGAAGAACCCAAGCGGGAAAAGGTAGCGGAAGAAACCGGTACCTCCGGTGACCAGACCGTTAAGCGCACCCCGCAGAAGGCAGTCAAAAAGCCGGGACGCAATGATCCGTGCCCCTGCGGCAGCGGGAAAAAATATAAAAAATGCTGCGGACGCAATGAATAAAAGGTAAAGGCGCGAAGGGGAAATGAAAAAAATATTGTATCTGATATGGATTGTTGTGGCAGGTCTGGGCGGTGCGGCGCTGCGGGGCATGAGCCTGCTCCAGGGCTATGAAGCAGACACCGGCTTGCCGGTGGAGGGCTATCTGCCTGCCATGGCACTGATTGGCCTGACCATAGCTGTGGCAGTCACAGCGCTGCTTACCGGACGGCTTGGATTCCAAAGCCGCAGCAGCTGGAGCTTTGAGCAGATGTATGGCAATATGCCTCTGCTGCTCCGGCTGGTGTGCATGCTGTGCGGTCTGGGTACAGCAGGAATCTGTGCATGGGGCATTGTCAGCCTGCCGGATCAGATTGCCGAACAGGCAGCAGTGTATGGAGATCAGATTTTATTGCCCGGTCGGCTGATTATCACAGCTACCGGAGCGGCATGGATATTGGGTATCCTGTCCGGCTTGTGCATGCTGCTGCTTGCTCAGGGACAGGGCAGCAAACCGGCGACGCGGTTCACCGGTCTGTGCTGTACCCTGCCGATTTTCTGGTGTTGTCTGGATCTGATTATGGTATACCATGAAAACAGCGGCAATCCGGTGCTGTCGGATTACAGCTATCTGCTGCTGATGATTATTGCAGTGATGGCAGCATTCCACAGCATGGGAACCTATCTGTACAGTGCCAGCGGCAGCGGGACACGATGGATTGCCGCAGCCGGTATCGCCGTGTATCTGGTGTTTGTCAATGCGGGCGGTACGATATTTGCCGCATGGCAGGAGGGTTCGGCAGCTGTGATAAGCGACCTGCTTGGTACAGGCAATACCCTGCGCGTGGGTGCACTGGCGCTGACCGGACTGTATCTGCTGATCCAGTTGGGCTGTACCCTGGGCAAAAAAGAAGAAGCATAAAAAAAGAAACAGCATTTCGAACAGGATTCGGAATGCTGTTTTTTCATGTGGAAAGAATAAAATTGAGCAGGATAACCTTTATTCCGGCAGGCCAAGATAATTGGCAGGGAACAGATAACGGGGCAAAGCTTTGCCGGTTTGTACGGCATCATAGCAGGCATCCATCAGCTGGGCTGCCGGGCGCTGTGCCTGGTTGAGAATCTGGAAATAGTCCGTATACCGGCGCATGCGTGGTGTGGCGGCATCAATCCATGGCTGATGGCTCATATTGGTGCAGTCGGTATCCAGAGGATTCACCGGACGAATATGGCTGGACAGGAAACCGGATGCATGCAGATGCTCTTCCATCCAGCTGGCAGCGGAATGGCGGCGTCCGGTACGGTCATGCAGCATGTGCTGGATGCGGAGCATGGAACGCATGGAGCTTTTGACCGCATTGGATGGGATACGGCTGCCGTATACCGTCCAGATAGCATTGGAAAGCATAGCACCCATACAGTTTGCTGTTTTGCCGTCCATAGACAGCAGCATATAAGCCCGGAAATCCGCGGGATTGCCGGAGTGGGCAGCTGCAATCAGGGCACGATCCAGCTCGGATTCACACAGGTTATGCTGTGCTTCGTGGGACAGCTGGGGATACAGCGGATCAATGCGGTAGTTGGCAATATAGGTAATAAAGGGATGTGCCATCCGATCCAGAACATAATGGCAGCAGAAGCCCAGCAGATAGGCTGTTGCCTCCGGGGTATTCAGGCGGGAGCATTCGGCAACCAGTTCTGAGAACATGCGGGCAACCCGCTCCTCATGCAGGCAATGGCCGATGCGGGAGATATGATTTTCATAAAATGGCTGATAATAAAAGAAAAGATCCGGGCCCTGTGCACCCCAGCGGAACGCCATGGGCGCAGCAGCGGCGGCATTTGCCAGATAGGGCTGAGCCTGTTTCAGCGCGGAATCGGCAAACAGATGATGAGAGACAAGCGCAGGCATGATGTGCGATACCTCCGAAAAAATAAGCATCCAAAAAGATCGGATGCAGCTGTTACTGTTTTGTCATTATTATAGGATGATTTTCACAAAATGTACACGATCACCACTTCCAAAAATCGACGGCAAAAGCAGAATAATTCCGTTACACTGACCACAGGACAGTGCTTGCATGCAGGGAAAAACAGGTGTATACTATAAAAGTATGTAAAAAAAGACAGGGGAAGCCATGGGCTTCCTCACGATGTTATAGATCAAAGGAGAGAATCACATGAAGCTTGGTATTGTCGGATTGCCGAATGTAGGCAAGAGCACACTGTTCAATGCCATTACCAATGCCGGTGCGGAATCGGCAAACTATCCGTTTTGTACCATTGACCCCAATGTGGGTATGGTAAGCGTACCGGATGAGCGTCTGGATAAGCTGACAGAAATGTATAACCCGCCCAAGACCATTCCGGCCGTAGTGGAATTTGTGGATATTGCAGGTCTGGTTCGGGGCGCATCCAAGGGTGAGGGCCTGGGCAATAAGTTCCTGTCCCATATCCGTGAGGTGGATGCCATTGTACACGTGGTACGCTGCTTTGACAATCCGAACATTGTCCATGTAGAGGGCAGCATTGACCCGCAGCGTGATATTGAAACCATCAATCTGGAGCTGATCCTGTCGGATATGGAGCTGCTGGAGCGCCGCATTGACCGCTCCAAAAAGCTGGCAAAGGGCGATAAGAAATATAATGAGGAAATCGCGGTATTTGAACGTCTGCATGCCCATCTGGAGCAGGGCAAGACCGCTCGAACCTTCCCGGAATTTGAGGAGCAGAAGGAACTGATTGATACCGTAGATCTGCTGTCCTCCAAGCCGGTGATTTATGCTGCCAATGTGGATGAAAACGGCTTTATGGGCGATGAAACCGAAAATGCCCGGCTGGAAGCGGTCCGCCGGATTGCGGAAGAGGAAGGCTCCATGGTTCTGCCCATCTGTGCACAGATGGAGCAGGACATCGCAAGCCTGGAAGAGGAAGAAAAGCAGCTGTTCCTGTCTGAACTGGGACTGGAGGAATCCGGTCTGGACCGCCTGATCCGTGTCTGCTATGACCTGCTGGGTCTGATGAGCTTCCTGACTGCAGGACCCAAGGAAGTGCGTGCATGGACCATTGAAAAGGGCACCAAGGCACCCCAGGCTGCAGGTAAAATTCATACCGACTTTGAACGGGGCTTTATCCGTGCAGAGGTTGTATCTTATGATGACCTGATGGCATGCGGCAGTATGGTAGCTGCCAAGGAAAAGGGTCTGGTTCGTTCTGAAGGCAAGGAATACGTCATGCGTGACGGCGATATTGTTGTTTTCCGCTTTAATGTATAAACAAGACCGGTCTTTTTTGCATTGTTACCGAAAATGATATCAAATCGACACAAAATTGTTTCGATTTTGTAATTGTAATTTTCCTTGCAATGCACTATGATATTGATGTTGACTGGCTCTCATCACCTGTACAGGCAGAAAGAGCCAATGATCGCATTGTTTTACAGGAAAAAGCAGGAGGACTTAGACTGCATGAAAGAAAATAAAAAATCCGGAATCACACCGGCAGATAACGGCACAGAGGAAAAGACCAAAGGCTTTCCGGTTGTGACAGAGGAAGATCAGGCGAATGCAGCCGCCTTTGAAATGAAGAAAAAGACAGCGGATGGCAGCTGGGTTGCAGCGGCACCGGTAGCGGTCAGCGGAGACAGCGCAGAGCTGGCAGAGCCCAAAACACGGGAACCGCTGGAGGATACAGAACAGGCAGAAGACCGTGCTGCTGCAGAGCCGGAAACAGAGGATTCCGAGCCGGAAGAGAAGCAGGCTCCGGAATACAATCCCCAGGAGGCAACCGTACTGGAAGCTGAGGAACCGGAGGAGGAAGAAGATCAGCCGGTCAGAAAGCACAGCAGAGGCAAGCGTATTGCTGCAGTGATTGCAGGTGTAGCTGTGGTTGCTGTGGTGGCAATGAGTGTATATGTGTATACATACAGCAAGATTTTCCCCGGCGTCAAGGTTGCAGATGAATATAAGCTCAGCGGCATGACCCAGTCCGAAGCACAGGCATATATTGCCGGTGAGGTACAGAACAGTGTGTTTGACAACAGCATTACCCTGACTGGCAAGGATGTGGTTCGGGATGAGGAAAAGACCTACGAAATTAAGCTTGCTGATGTGGCACAGTCGGTAGACAGCGAGGCTTCTGCCGAGCAGGCATACCGCATGGGCCGTGAAGGCGGTTATTTCCAGCGCATGAGCACCGTATTGGGCTGCATGTTTGGCGGACGGAATATTTCCATGAATGCTGCGCTGAAGGATGGAGCCGTGGAACAGGAAGTGGCGGAAATTGCTGCGGATCTGGCTTATGATCCGATTCAGCCCAGCTGGAAGGTAGATAAGGAAAACAAACAGCTGAACATTGACACCGGTACCCAGGGTGTGGGCTTTGATACAGAGCAGGTAACTGCAGACATGACTGCACAGGCACAGAATGTCAATCTGGAAGAGTATACCATTGAAACCTATGCGATAGATCAGGAAAAGCCGGATGCGGCAGCCATTGCCAAGGATGTCAATACGGAGCCGAAAAATGCTACGGTTGACAAGGAAGATGGCAAGACGGTGATCGAGGCAGTGGATGGCGTCAAGGTAGAAGAGCAGGCGATTGCTTCTGCGGTGGGCGATGCCAGTGAGCAGAGCTATCAGGTTCCGGTGGAACTGACCGAAGCCACCATCAAGAAGGCAGATCTGGAAAAGGTGCTGTTCCGGGATACGTTGGGCACTGCGACCACTTATTATAACGGCGGTGTGGCAGGCAGAACCACCAATGTCAGACTGGCAGCACATTCGATTAATGAAACGATTTTGAATCCGGGTGAGGAATTTTCCTACAATGATATAGTGGGTGAGCGTACCTATGCCCGTGGCTATCGTTCCGCAACCATCTTCTCGGATGGCGAAGAGGTTGATGGTCTGGGTGGCGGCGTATGTCAGGTATCCTCTACCACCTATATGGCCGTGCTGCGTGCAGACCTGAATGTCACCGAGCGTTACTGCCATCAGTTCCAGGTGTCCTATACACCAGTATCCCAGGATGCAGCGGTATACTGGGGCAGCAAGGATTTTCGCTTTGTGAACAATACCGATTATCCGGTAAAGGTTGTTTCCAGCGTAGGCGGCGGTTCCCTGACGGTTTCCATCATTGGTACCAAGACGGAGGACAAGGAAATTTCCTTCTCCAGCAAGACCTATTACAGCGGAAGATATAAGCATGCGACCCTGTATAAGACGGTGACCAAGAACGGAGAAACCACCACAACCAAGGAAAATACCAGCAGCTATCTGCTGAAATAAGGGTTAACCATTTCATTGTATCTGGCGGCAGTGCCGCACACAGGAGAAACGTATGGGCAACAGAAAACATCAGCATGCACAGCATGTTTTGGGCAGCAAGATGGCTGCAAAAAAAGATCTGATGGAAATGCTGTGGCCTGTCCTGGGTGCGACACTGCTGTTTTTTATTCCCTATGTTCTGTTGTCAGAGGCATTGACACTGGCATGCTGCGGCACCGGAATGGAGCTGCGGCAGGATCTCACCCAGGCACAGCTGTTGTCCTATGTGTTTACCTTTGAGATTGCCAATCTGCTGCTGGTACAGCCGCTGTATTTTGGTCTGACCCAGTTTTATGCACTGCGCCGTGCCGGCGGCCATCCGCGGCTGAGTACGGTGACCATGTGTCTGGCATCTCCCAGGCTGTACTGGAAATCCCTACGGATGGCATTGCTGATGATGTTGTTTGCTGTGGTATGGATGATTCCGGCAGGTTTGGTCTGTGCCATGGGGTATGTGGTTTTTGTAGCCATAGTAGGAACACGGTTTGGCTGGTTCCTGTTTATTGAAGTGGTGATTATAGCAGTGGCGTGGTATGCTTCCGTTATGCTGCAATATCACTGCGGATATGCCCTGCTGGCGGAGCAGCCTGCACTTGGCTGTTGGAAAGCAGTGCGCACAGCGGTACGGAAATTCAAGGGACATCGGATGGAAGCCTTCAGCCTGCTGGTCAGCTTCAGCTTCTGGCTTGTGGTGTCTGTGCTGATGGGAGGAGTACCGCTGCTGGTGGTTCTGCCCTATCTGCTGCTGGCCTTGTATCATTTATTTGACCGGGTACGCGGTGTGGAAATCCGGGTTGCAGGAGGAAATTCCGAAAAATCATGAAGCATACGGGCACAGATGGAAAAAATCCGTTGTGTCCGTTATTTTTTTTCGGCAAAATGGGGAAATTTTTCAAAATAACTTGATGTTCAGCCCTGTTTTGGTATATCATTAATAGCAGTTGAAATAGAAAGGAACGATTCTGATGGAGAAGAAACCATTTTATATAACCACCCCGATTTATTATCCGTCTGCAAACCTGCATATCGGACATTGCTACTGCACCGTAGCGACAGATACCATGGCGCGGTTCAAGCGTCTGCAGGGACATGAGGTTATGTTCCTGACCGGTACCGATGAGCATGGTCAGAAGATTGAGGATAAGGCAAAGGAAGCAGGCGTAACACCGAAGGAATTTGTTGATAAGATTGTCAGCGGCGTCAAGGATCTGTGGAAGCTGATGAATATTTCCAATGACCGGTTTATCCGTACCACGGATGATTATCATGTGGAAGCAGTACAGAAGATTTTTGAACGCCTGAAGAACCAGGGCGATATCTATAAGTCTGTGTATAAGGGTAAGTATTGTAAGCCCTGTGAGTCCTTCTGGACAGAGACTCAGTTGGTAGACGGCAAGTGTCCGGACTGTGGCCGTGAGGTTGTGGATGCAGAAGAAGAAGCATATTTCTTCCGTCTCAGCAAGTATGCTGACCGCATCATCAAGCTGTATGAGGAGCATCCGGACTGGCTGGAGCCGGCATCCCGTGCCAATGAGATGATGAATAACTTCATCAAGCCGGGTCTGGAGGATACCTGTGTATCCCGTACCACCTTCTCCTGGGGCATTCCGGTAACCTCTGATCCCAAGCATGTGGTATATGTATGGATTGATGCACTGACCAACTATATTACTGCACTGGGTTATGAGAACGATAAATACAATGATTTTGAGAAGTTCTGGCCGGCAGATGTCCATTTTGTCGGCAAGGAAATTGTACGGTTCCATTCCATTCTGTGGCCGGCAATGCTGATGGCACTGGATCTGCCGCTGCCGAAGAAGGTATATGGTCATGGCTGGCTGCTGCTGGATGGCGGTAAGATGTCCAAGTCCAAGGGCAATGTGGTTGATCCGGTATTCCTGTGTGAGCGGTATGGCGTGGATACCCTGCGGTATTTCCTGATGCGGGAATTCCCCTTTGGTTCGGATGGTACATTCTCCAATGAGGCACTGATTAATCGTATCAATGCGGATCTGGCAAATGATCTGGGCAATCTGGTTTCCCGTACCGTTTCCATGGTGGAAAAGTATTTTGGCGGTACCCTGCCGGCAGAGCAGGCAGCTGATCCCATTGATGATGAGCTGATTGCCATGGCATCCGGTCTGCGTGACAAGTATGAGGGAATTATGGAGTCCTATGCATTCCAGGACGGCTTGATTGAGATTTTCAAGGTAATTTCCCGTGCAAACAAGTACATTGATGAGACCGCTCCCTGGGTACTGGCAAAGGATGAGGCAAACAAGCCCCGTCTGGCACGTGTGATGTATAACCTGCTGGAGACCATCCGCATTGCAGGTGTACTGCTGACACCGTTTATGCCGGAATCCGCAGAAAAGATTCGCGTACAGATTGGTGCTGCGGAAGAACAGTACAATTGGGAGACTGCTGGTGTATATGGCACCCTGCCCGCTGATGTAACCGTATGCAAGGGTCCGGCACTGTTCCCACGTATTGATATGAATAAGGAAATCGCATTCCTGGAAGATCGCATGGCAAAGCAGGTCAAGGAAGCAGAAAAGGCAGCCAAGAAGGCAGAAAAGGCCGCAAAGAAGGCTGCCAAGGAAGACGCTCCGGCAGGCGTTGCCATTGGTATTGAGGATTTTGCCAAGGTAGAGCTGAAGACTGCTAAAATTATCGCTTGTGAGCCGGTAAAGAAGTCGGACAAGCTGCTGTGCCTGCAGGTGGAAATCGGCGAGGAAAAGCGTCAGATTGTTTCCGGTATTGCGGAATATTACAAGCCGGAAGAGATGGTTGGAAAGACGGTTGTGGTTGTGGCAAACCTGAAGCCGGCAAAGCTGCGCGGTGTGGAGAGTCAGGGTATGATTCTGGCAGCAGATGCACCGGAAGGCGTCAAGGTTGTGTTTGTTGACGGCATCCCCTCCGGCTGCAAGATTCGATAAGATACGCAGCAGGCGTTTTTTACCAAAAGATTGGGCTGTGATCGTCGGCTTGTTACGGCTGACGGAACCACGGACAGAATGAGCGCAAAAGGGGACCCTTCTGGCGGGTCCCCCTTTGCAAACCCCCAGCCCATTGTCTGGCGAAGGGCGTTCAAAACGAAAAGACACCAAACGTTTTGAACGCCCTGGTTGCCTTTCTGCACAGAGGGTTAGAGGATATGACTGTACCGTTGATGGATCCCTCAGCCGGTGAAGCTGCGGATAGGGTGAAATCTTTGTTTGCAATCTCCATAGAACGTATTATGTACCAACCTCCCGTCGGGAGGTTTTTCTATCTACCATAAGGAGGAACACACATGCTTTTTGATACCCATGCCCACTACGATGACAGCTGGTTTGATGCGGACCGGGAACAGCTGCTGGCTTCCATGCCGGAACACAATGTGGGACTGATTTTGAATCCGGGATGCACGGTGGAGACTTCCGAAACCGCAATCCGGCTGGCGGAGACCTATGACTTTCTGTATGCGGCTGTGGGCATTCATCCGGAATACAGTATGGGCGTGACGGAAAAGGACATCATGCGTATCCGGGAATTGTCTGCACATCCGAAAGTGAAAGCAATTGGAGAAATCGGACTGGACTATTATTGGGAAAAGCGTTCACCGGAGACTACGCCGCCCAGAGAACAGCAGAAAAAGCTGCTGCGTGCCCAATTGGAGCTGGCCAGGGAGGTGGGGCTTCCGGTAATCATCCATGACCGGGAAGCACATGAGGATTGCTTCAATATCATCAAAGAATATGCGGATTTGAAGGGTGTATACCACTGCTATTCCGGCAGTCCGGAGATGGCAAAGGAAATTATCAAATTGGGATGGTATATTTCCTTTACCGGTGTGATTACCTATGGCAAAGCGAAAAAAGCACGCCGCATCATGGAAAATCTGCCCATAGAGCGTATCATGATTGAGACAGACAGCCCCTATCTGACACCGGAGCCGGAACGGCTTGCAGAAGGCCGGATACGCAACAGCTCCCTGTTTGTCCATCGTGTGGCGGAACAGATTGCGGAGTTTAAAGGCTTGACCGTGGAAGAGGTGGAACGCATTACCATGGAAAATGGCAAACGGTTCTTTGGAATTGCGTAAATTGCAATGAAAAAATGCCATCCGGCTTGTCCGGATGGCATTTGGTATGTTTGGGAAATT
>CAMBYS010000029.1 GCA_945872165.1 uncultured Clostridia bacterium
CACCGGCTGTTCCTCCATCTGGGGCGGTCCGGCTGCTACTTCCCCGTACACCGTTGACAAGGACGGTCACGGTCCGGCATGGGCTAACTCCCTGTTCGAGGATAACGCACAGCATGGTCTGGGTATGTACCATGGCCAGAAGGCAATCCGTGAGAGCCTGATCGCTAAGGTTGAGAAGATGGCTGCTGACGAGAGAGCATCTGACGAGTTTAAGGCTGCTGTTGATGCATTCATGGCAACCAAGGACAACGGCGCTGCTAACGAAGCTCCGGCTAAGGCACTGATCGCTGAAATCGAAAAGGTTGCAGCTGCTGGCTGCCCGGATGCAGCTTACATCGTTGCCAACAAGGAATATCTGGCTAAGAAGTCTGTATGGATCTTCGGCGGCGACGGCTGGGCATATGACATCGGCTTCGGCGGTCTGGACCATGTACTGGCTTCCGGCGAGGATGTCAACGTCATGGTATTCGATACCGAAGTTTACTCCAACACCGGCGGACAGGCTTCCAAGGCTACCAACATCGGCGCTGTTGCACAGTTCGCAGCTGCTGGTAAGGCAATCCAGAAGAAGTCCCTGGCTGAGATCGCAATGTCCTACGGCTACATCTACGTAGCACAGGTAGCTATGGGTGCTAACCCGCAGCAGACCCTGAAGGCAATTGCAGAAGCTGAAGCTTATCCGGGACCGTCTCTGGTTATCGGCTATGCTCCGTGTGAAATGCACTCCATCAAGGGCGGCATGAAGAACTGCCAGTCCGAGATGAAGAAGGCTGTTGAGTGCGGCTACTGGAATATGTTCCGCTTTAACCCGGCTCTGAAGGCAGAGGGCAAGAACCCGTTCATCATCGACTCCAAGGAGCCGAAGGAAGGCTACCAGCAGTTCCTGATGGGCGAAGCTCGTTACTCCGCTCTGACCCGTTCCTTCCCGGAGCGTGCAAAGGAGCTGTTCGCAGAGTCCGAAGTAAAGGCTGCAGAGCGCTACAAGCACCTGCTGAAGCTGCAGGAAATGTACGGCAGCGAGCAGTAATTGCTTCCGCGATATTAACGCAATAAAAGAAACCGCGACCGGCAGTGTAACAGCTGCCGGTCGTTTTTTATCTTCTTCATGCCAGGCTTCCCGGCAGGATGGGCTGAGGATTCCCATGTTTTCAAGGATCCCCAGGATGGGTTCGACCATCCGGAAGCCAATTCTGATGCAAAAAAATTTTCTTTCCCCCTTGCTTTTTCAACTGTACTATTGTATTATTGTACTATAATCTTAATACAATAGTACTTGTCAGGTAAATGAAACCATTTCGACAGAAAATTGTAAGACATTCATTTCCTGTTCCGCAATATTCCTATTGTATCCTGAGAAAAAGAAAGGAGGGAACAGGCAGTTGTGCCGCTGCCTGAATGAATATGAAGCATATTTTGATTTTAACCGGTCGCTTTGGCATGGGGCACTGCTCCGCAGCGGAAGCCATCCGTCAGCAAATTGCAGTCATCAATCCCCATGCGCAGGTTCAGATAGTGGATTTGATGGAGTATCTGTTCCCCTGCACCGCCGATTTGATTTACAATGGGTTTTCCCATATGGTCAATTTCTGTTCTGCCCTGTACAACCAGCTGAACCGCATGGCAGGCAAGTACGCTTCCCTGCCTATGAAATCCCATGCTGTGGCCCGTGTGACAACTCTGTTGTCCTCTGCCGATCTGGTGGTATCCACACTGCCCCTATGTTCCCAGTGTGTCTCTGCGTTCAAGCAGAAAACCGGCTCCTCCATTCCGCTGTATACCTACATCACGGACATCGGTGCACAGGACGAATGGATTACCCCCTGTACAGATGCCTATTTTGTGGGAGCAGAGGAAACCCGGCAGGAACTGATGCAAAAGGGTGTGGCAGACAGCCGGATCCATGTTTGCGGCATCCCCGTGCGGCAGAGCTTTCTGCAGCCTGCAAATCCAACCGAAACATCCGACCGGCTGGAGCTGCTGCTCATGGGCGGCGGTCTGGGACTGATTCCCGCTGCAGATACCTTTTTGCAGACGCTGAGCCAGTATGAAGAGGTGCATGTCACCGTCATTACCGGCAAAAATCAGGCATTGTATGACCGGCTGCACCAGCAGTATCCCACCATTTCCGTCATTGGCTATACCAATCAGGTTGCGGATTATATGCGACGCGCTGACCTGCTCATTACCAAATCCGGCGGCATTACCACCTTTGAAGCCATCCATACCGGTACGCCGCTGTATATCATCCGCCCATTCCTCATGCAGGAAATCGGCAATGCCCGTTACATCGAACAGCATCATCTGGGACATGTAGTCTGGTCTGCCGATGTGGATATGACACAGGATATTCTGTCCCTGCTGCATCAGCCGATACACCTGCAGGCCATGCGGCAAAACATGAAACAGCTGCGGGACAGTCTGGAGGAGATCTGTCCGGAAACCTGTTTCACACCAGAGGAGATGATTTCATGAATCGAAAAACAGCTGTCCTTTTGGGAGCAGCGGCACTGGGTTACAGCATAGTGCCAACCGGCTATTACAAATGCAAGCAGCATCTGCATCAACCTGGAAAAGCGCTGTATCTTACCTTCGATGATGGTCCTGACCCGCAGTATACGCCTCAACTGCTGGATTTGCTGGAGCAATATCACATTCCTGCCAGCTTTTTTGTGGTGGCACAGTCTGCCCAAAGCCATCCGGATCTGATTGCCCGGATGAAGCGGAACGGACATGTCATCGGACTGCATTCCCTGTCACATAAAAACGGGCTGATCCAGCCGCCGTTATCTGCCTGTCGGGATTTTTCCCAATCGGTTGCCATCCTGCAGCAGCTCGGTATCCCGCCGCGGTATTTTCGCCCGCCATGGGGACACTGGAACATGGTTTCCGCAGCACAGGCCTACCGCTGCGGCATCCGTCCCATGCTGTGGGATGTGATGGCAGAGGACTGGCGCGGCGATACAACAGCGGCAGAAATTGCATATAAGCTGCTGACCCGTACCTTTGATGGTGCCGTGATCTGTCTGCATGACGGACGCGGCAAAAACAATGCCCCTTCCCGCACCATTGCCGCACTGCGTCAGGTATTGCCCCAATGGCTGGAGGCTGGCTACTGCTTTCAAACGGTGGATCACTATGACACATAAACAATGGCTCCGCATCGCCGGAAATCTGATTGCCTTTCTAGGGCTGATCGCCCTGACATTTTACATTCTGCTGCGGGGACAGGATCTGCCCCAGCTTGCCGCTGTTCTGCTGACGGTAAAAATCCGGTATCTTCTGCTTGCTGCTGGCTGTATGTGTATCTTTCTGCTGTGCGAAGCGGTCAATATCCGAAAATGCCTGCATCTGCTGGGCTGCCGCTGCAACTTCCGGCAGGCCATTCGGTATGCACTGACGGGTTTCTTTTTCAGTTCCATCACGCCCTCTGCCAGCGGCGGCCAGCCCATGCAGCTGTATGATATGCACCGGGACCATATTCCGGTTTCCAGTGGTGCGCTGGCATTGCTCATGCAGTTCTGCTCTTTTCAGACGGTCACCGTCTGTTTTGCCATAACAGGCTTTATCACAACCCATTCCGTACTGGCGGAACAGATCGGCAGACTCCGGTACCTGTTCCTGCTGGGTGCCGGACTGAATCTGGCATTGCTGGCTGTTACATGGATCGCCATTGTTTCCCGCGGGCTTACCGAACGCTTGCGGCGGGCTGCCAGCTGGTTCCTGCACCGACTCCCCGGTAAAAAACCTCTGCAGCTGGATCAGGCACTGACAGAACAGATTGCACTGTACCAGCGCAGCGCTGTATATTTTCAAAATATCTCTGTTTTTTTCCAGCTGGTGCTGGTAACCATACTGCAGATCGGCGCATATTACAGCATCCCCTGTTGGATTTATCTGTCCCTTGGTCTGCCCGTCCATGCCCTGTGGCAAATCGTTGCCCTGCAAGCTGTCCTGCATGTCACGGTTTCAGCGCTGCCGCTGCCCGGCGCTGTGGGAGCCAGCGAAAGCGGCTTCCTGCTGCTGTTCCGCACGGTGTTCCCCGCTGCCGCCCTGCATGATGCCATGCTGCTCAGCCGCGGCGTGAGCTTTTATCTGTTTGTGGCAGTCAGCGGCATGGTCTTTGCCCTTTCCACTCTGTTCCGGCATAAAAAGAACAGCGAAACGAATTGACATCTTTTTGTCCTTCGTCTCGCTGTTTTTCTCTGTGTATTGGATTTACATGGTATACACCTTAATGGTTTCATATACCTCATAAGCTTCCTTCATAGAAGCCATCTGTGTACCCGGCAGCTTCGCGGAAGCGGTACCCATGGCAACCGCAAACTTGGCAACCTCCTCATGGGACATACCCTGGTTGTACGCATGGGCAATGGCACCTACCATGGCGTCACCGGAGCCGATGGCACTCTTATCCGCCGGTCCTGCATCTGCAACCACGTACAGCGGAGTTTCTTCCGGATTGAGGAAGATGGCACCGTTGGGGCCAAGCGAAGCGCAAACGGTCTGGGCACCCTGCTCCAGCAGCGGCTTTGCATGTGCATATGCCTCCTCCGGATCATGGGTACGGGGCAGACCGGTCAGTCTTGCCAGCTCAATGCTGTTCGGCTTGATAAAGTCCGGCTTATACGGCAGCGCACTGCGCATGGTATCGCCGTCACAGTCAATCAGCAGCGAGCATCCTGCCTTCTTGATGATCTTGATAATTTTCAGATACTGCTTTTCCTTCATTCCTGGCGGAATTCGACCACACAGCACAAACAGGTTATTCGGATCCAGATACAGCTTCAGCTTCTCCAGGAAACGCAAATAATCCTCATCCTCTACAGCGGTACCCGGCTCATTAAAGTCGGTATGGCTGCCGTCCGGATGAACGACCTGTGTATTGGTACGGGTCTCGCCTGTTACATCAGTAAAGTCATGGTGAATGCCCAGGGCAGTCAGCGCATTTTTCAGGGAACGTCCATTGTTGCCGGCTGTAAAGCCAAGGGCAACACACTCCCCGCCAAGTGCACGAATTGCTCTGGAAACGTTGATGCCTCGTCCGCCGACTTCAACATAACTCTGAACAACACTGTTAATAGCGCCAAATTCTATTGCTTCATCAACAATCAAAGTACGGTCAATAGCCGGATTCAGCGTTATTGTCACAATCATGGATAAACACCCCTGCCTAACTCAAAATGGGACGCGTAGTCTTTCCTTTTCCCTTTTAATATTGTACCTAATTATTGCTGCAATGTAAATGGGATTTTTCAATGAAATGAATTTTTTTCGTTAAAATTTCCATCATTTTTTTACATTTCTCTGTACTTTTTCCGACAGGATATCGGATTTTTTTGGGGAAATTTTGCCAATTACAACAGAAAGCGGAAATTTATCCGCTAATTTCATGGGGTTCCTCTTCTGTCGCATACAGCTCCTGCCGTATGACATTAAACAGGTCTTCTGCCATAATCAGAATATTGTGGATCTGGGCCTCCGTAATCTCAAAAGGAAGGTCTGTGGGATACCGGGTTTCAATATAATAATTGTTCAGCGCCGCACTTTCTCCCAGATAACGGGAAAACCGTTCATCCGCAATGGCGGCCTGCCGACAGAGGAAGGTCAGGTTATGTCCATCAAAATGCCGGCCCACCTTGAACAGCAGATAGCCCTTCAGAGCTTTTTCAATGGCCTGCTGGCAATGGAAGGCAACTGCCATCTCATCTCCGCCCCAGGTCAGCAGAATCCGGGCACTCTGCAGATCGCTCAGTGCTTTTTCCAGCCATTTGTAATAATACTGGCTGTCTGTATTACCCTTGCGCCTTCTCGCCATAGAGCACCGTTCCCTTCTTTTCAATGGCGGATGCATAGCTTCCGGAGTCCTGCAGCAGTCTGTGCCATTCCTCTGTGCTGTACAGCAGGAACTGTACCGGGATTGGCATGGTGATCTTGAGATACAGCTTGCTCAAAAGTTTTTTCTTGTCACATTGATCCAGAATAATACACAAATCCGCAGATTTCAGGTCATGGCTGTCCACAACAAATTTTTCACCGTATAAAATGACCCGCTTTGGATTGCAGCAGGACAATACGCTTTTCAGAAGGTCTTCACGATTCATAGCTTTCCCCTCCCTGCTTCCTACATCAGCGTGTTGAAAAAACTACCTCTGCCTGTACGGTTTCCTTATCTCCATGGAAGGCGGAAACACACAGGCTTCCCTCTTTCCCTGGCCCCCGGCGCAGGTTCAGGGTGGTGCCGCAGACATTTTCCGTAATGTAATTGACCTGCAGCTGGGAAACCCAACGGTTTTCTTCATGCTCCAGATCAAAGGCATCAGATAAAATATCTACTGCCTTGACATTATTCAGATGCCGGTTGATATCAATATCACTGTACCGCACCACCCGGTCAAAGCATGGCTCCAGCTGCCGGCTGCGGATGGCCCGCAGGAGTTCCGTCTGACCGGTTTCCTGCTTCTCCAGCTGGATCCCCAGTTCATTGGGACGAATCAGACGCCGGGTTTCCAGATTCACCACTGCCCATGCCGTCACTGCATGTCCGATCTCGCCGGATGCATCCGCAATGGTAAAATCACGATACCATGACGCACCGCGGATTTCCCGGGGCATGGTGGTCAGCTGAATGGTTTCATAGGGCAGCAATGGGCGGTCCAGCTGATATTTCAAACGGGACAGTACCCAAAATGCATGTTTTTCTGCCACCGCTTCGCCGGAAACACCAATTTCCGCCGCATGGCAGGTGGCAAGATCCTGCATAAATTCTACAATGGCAGAGGGACGCGCCAGACCTCTTCCATCAATATGACCGATGTCCAGCACGTATTCTTTTGTCATTTTCATAACAGGCATCAGCAACGCCTCCTTCTGTTCCGATATTTTTTGTTACTATTATTATACCGCAGAAACGGCAAAAAAGAAAGCGGCGCATTGCGCCGCAGGACAAAATATGCTAGACTACAAAATGCCTGGCATAAGCCGGACAGGCCCTGCATACCATGCAGCAGGAAGGAGGAGGCGACCTATGAAACGGCTGTTTCAGCTCACGATATTATTTCTTATACTGGCAGGCGGTATGGTATGCTATTCCCTTGGCTGCTCTCCGCTGGAGGTTCCCGGTATCCTGCTGGGTGCCGAAGCCTCGGACAATACACAGGAAACGGCACCGGAAAACACGGCAGAGCCCAAACGTTCTGCCACGGAGGTGCATGGCATTTGGGTGGCAACCGCCTACAGCATTGATTATCCATCCAGCCAGACCACCGATCCTGCTGCCCTGAAGGCGGATTGTGATGCCATTCTGGAGCGTATACAGGCAGTGGGAGGCAACACCATCTATTTACAGGTTCGCCCCACTGCAGATGCTCTGTATCCGTCCAGACTGTTCCCCTGGAGCCGTTATCTTACGGGAACCTGCGGCACAGCACCGGAACAGGACTTCGATCCGCTGGCATACTGGGTGGAGCAGGCACATGCCCGGGGCATCCGGCTGGAGGCATGGGTGAATCCCTACCGCATTTGTGCCGGAGCATACGCAGAATCAGATTTTTCTTCTCTGCCTGAAGATTCTCCTGCCAAACAGCATCCGGAATGGGTAGTGGCCTGTGATGGCGCTTACTATTTCAACCCGGGACTTCCTGAGGTTCGCCAGCTCATCTGTGACGGCGTGGAAGAAATCGTCACAAATTATGATGTGGATGGCATTCAGTTTGATGATTACTTTTATCCTTCTACGGAATTTGATGACAAAGAGACCTATGCAGCTTCCGGTACCGATCTGTCCCTTGCGGACTGGCGGCGGGATAATGTCAATCAGCTGGTACAGCAGGTCAGCCAGACCGTTCATCAGCATGCCCGCAGAGCAGGCTGCCAGTTTGGCATCAGTCCCTCCGGCATCTGGCGCAATAAAGGCGTCAATGTTTTCGGCGGAAGTGATACCAATGGCTTTGAGCATTATACCTCCTCCTATGCCGATTCGCTGACATGGATTAAAAATCAATGGATTGATTATATTTGCCCCCAGATTTACTGGGAAATCGGCGATAAAGCGGCGGATTTTGAAACACTTGCCAACTGGTGGAGCCATCAGGCGGCAGATACCAATGTGAAGCTGCTGCTTGGCCTTGCCAGCTATAAAATCGGAGACAGCACCTATGGCACGGTATGGGAAACCGATGGCTGCGGGGAAATCGGCAGGCAGATCGATCTGGCACGTTCTATTGAGGGAATTGACGGATTCGCCCTTTTCAGTTATCGTGACCTGACAAAGTCATCCGATCTCAGCGAGATTCTCAAGGGAAAATGGGAATAAATCCTTCGGTCTCCTCATTTCTTTGCCGCATAATCTGCACAGGTATCCCTATGGGCACAGGTTTCACAGGAGCTCTCCTGTGTTTCCCCACAGCCTGCCTCCGCTGCTTCTGCTGCCTTCGTTTGTTTCTCACTTTCCAGCATACGGACAAACAGTGCACCTACCTGCAGATCCGCATCGCCATATGCCCCCGGGAACGGTGCAATACCTGCCTGCAGCAGCTCCATCTGCGCTGCCATATCCAGTTTGCCGCACACCAGCAATCCGGTTCCCTGTTCCTTCAAAAATGCCGTGCGGGGCTCCTGTGCATCCACAAGCTCCATCTGTACAATACGGTCCTCTTCGATGGTATACAGCTTGAACTGGGGTGCCTGGCCAAAGTCCTGGCAAATCTGTCCATTTTCATATGCTGCTGCAATTTTCATGTCTGTTTCGCTCCTTTTTGGGGTATTCTTTCGTAATCTTAGCACATGCACCGGCAATGCGCAAGCACCGGAGAAAAAGCAGCCCTCTCCGTTATCACATGACAACAGAGAGGGCCTTTGTATTATGCAGTTTTTCTCATAGGTGTTCTGGTTGGTACAACAGCTGCGCCTGTCATGCGGATGACGGAAAGTACGACTGTGGTCAGTACGCGGCAGATATGCACGATATCATCATTGATGGTATGCGTAGCCTGTGCCGCATAATTCTGGTGCTGCTCGGTCAGGAACTGGATCAATTCATCCGGATTCTGCGGGATATCCGCCAGCATACGCTGTACCCAGTCAGCAAACTTGGTTTCATCAATTCTCCGCCGAATGGTCAGACTGGTCTGTTTTTCATAGATATAATGAGCAAGCAGGCCGTGTTCGTAAATGTTGTCGTTATGGGGGAAGCTGAAGAAATCTGTAATATAATGACAAATCACACCCAACTCCTCACTGAGCTTTGCACCATTGTGCTGACAGATGCAAAAGTTCTTGACAAAATCACGGATACGCTGCATGACTTCATCAAACATCAGGGATGGATAATGCCGTTTGGTCAGATATTCACCCTTCAGATCAGGCTTTAAGTTTCCGAAACAGAATGCCTTGCGGTCAAATGAAACACCGTCTGTCTTTTCCACATAGTCCAGCAGATAGCGCGCAACTGTTGTATGGGACACAGAATCCATCGGCATCAACTCCTTACGCTTTTGTTATATTGATTGTAACACAGGAGTGGCAAAAGAAAAAGAGCTGTTTCCTGCATTTTTTTGTAAATTCTTTGTGACGCACACCAAACAAACACAAAAAAGCACCCCGGATCCCATTTTTTATCATAGAATCCGGGGTGTAAAAATATTCTTTCTTTTTTGGTCACAGAGCGCGGAAATATTCCTTCTTATAGCCGATCTCGCCCTCCAGTGCACGGCGCAGCTTATTGCACAGTGCTTCACGGTCCTGATTCAAGGTTCCCTTGAGGGTCAGGTAATTGGAGGCATGATTGGAACGGAAAATACTTCCTTCACTGTCAATATGCTCCAGCAGCAGCAGGGTTTCCTGTGCTACCTGTGGAGCTGTCAACAGCTGGAATTTGCCTTCCTCCCATTCCTTCTTCAGCGGTACGTCGCCTTCAAACATCAGGGTCAGCAAGCCAATGTAATCCGGATTCATGCGGGAAAAGGCATCTGCTGTGCCGATGGCATGCTCCCGCCACTTCTCCGTGCCGCCAAGACCGCTGATGGCGGTGACAGACAGCTTCATGCCTGCATCCTTGACCATCTGTCCTGCCCGGACAATGTCATCCACACAGACGCCCTTGTTGATGTGGGTCAGCACGTCATCACAACCGGATTCCAGACCCAGATAAATCATCTTCAGGCCCAGAGAACGCAGCAGCTTGAGCTGTTCCGGTGTTTTGGTCAGAATGCTCTTGGGAGAGCCATAGCTGGTCACACGGGTGCATTCCGGAATCACCTTGCGGATATGCTCCAGAATCACCACCAGATCCTCTGTCCGGCGCATCAGTGCGTCGCCGTCTGCCAGAAAAATCCGTTCAATATGGCGGTATGCCTTGCGGGCAAGGTCAAAGTCCTCCAGGACATCCTCCAGCTTACGCAGATGGAACTGTTTTTCTTTATACATATCGCAGAAGGTACATTTATTATGGCTGCAGCCAATGGTAACCTGTACAATCAGGCTGTACGCCTCAGATGGCGGACGGAATACTCTTCCTTCATATCTCATAAAAGATACTCCTTTCACAGTCATCAGGGTTGATATCCCATACAGTATACCACATTCCCCCTGCAGTTTCCAGACAGAAAAACAGGCAGGAAACTCCTGCCTGTTGTTGGTTTTATCCTTTGATTTATTCTTCTTCCGGTGCTTCTTCAGCGGGAGCTTCCTCCACCGGAGTCTCTTCTGCCTCTTCTTCAGCGGGAGCTTCTTCCACCGGAGTCTCTTCTGCCTCTTCCTCAGCAGGAGCTTCTTCTGGTTCTTCTGCTTCAGCAGCAGCTTCTACTTCCTCTTCAATCGGAGTTTCCTCCATGCTCATCTGCTCTTCTACAGCAGCTTCTTCTGCTGCTTCATTTTCCGCATTCATATCATCCAGCTCGCTCATAGCCTTGAGTTCTGCTTCATGATATACCTGCTCGCTCTTGCTGCGCTTATATGCTGCTACGCCTGCTGCTACTGCGCCTGCTGCCGCACCTGCAACTGCAACGCCAATGCCAATTTTTTTCTTTAAGCTATCATTTTTCTTTGCACCCATGGTTACTAGTCTCCCTCTCGTCACCGCGGAATCCGCGGGTAATATCAATGGTGGTTGAGTTCTGCTGACAGCGGCATAGCAGGATATCTGCCATATGAGCAGAACAATGATTCTTTCCTAGATAGGTATATGTTACCACATCGTCCTCTAATCTGTCAATCTTTCCATAAAATATTCCCAAATTTTCTTTCCATTTCCTCTGATTTCCCGGCAAATACAACAAGATTGGCATACTTTGGTGTTTTTCTGGTTGACGTAGCGGATGAACGTGTTATAATGAACGCAATTTCGCAATCCAATCGCTTTCCTTTTGTCATATGCCGGCGGTTTGGAATCAACATATGGGATTTTATGCAGGTGAACCATCATGAACGCTTCTGAAAAACATATACCCTTTCTCATTGGCATGCGTACCTTTAAAACCGCATTGGCCTGCGGTCTGGCTGTGGCTTCAGGTTACGCCATCAACAGCCCCTATCCTCCTTTTCTCGCCATCGGCGCGCTGGGCTGTATGGATTCCTCCATTACCGCTTCCCTGCGCTCTGCCCGTGACCTGATTTTTGGCAATCTGGTCGGTGCTATCCTTGCCATGATCTTTACCGTGACCTTTACCGGGCACTTTGCCATCGGCTGTTTTCTTGGTGTCATCATCATGATTACCCTGTGCAATCTGCTGCACATGAAGCCCGGTATCACCAGCCTGGCCTGTGTCGTGTTCTGCTGCTGTCTCAAGGATATT
Organism: uncultured Clostridia bacterium; assembly: GCA_945872165.1. Lineage (GTDB taxonomy): Bacteria > Bacillota > Clostridia > Oscillospirales > Butyricicoccaceae > Butyricicoccus_A. The sequence goes on from CAMBYS010000029.1 coordinate 11,790, forward strand.
CCTGCTACAGATAACCTGATTTATGGTCTGCTTCGTTTCCGTGATACGGCAATCGGAACGGGAATTGCGCTGGCAGTCAACATGCTTATCCGCCCTTACAGCGGCGCAAAACAGACCCAGAATGCCATCCTGCGGGCACAGAAGGAAATGCTGCCCCTGCTGGAGCAGCGGGTACTTCAGGGCAGAATCCCTGACCTGCGGGAATTGCGGGCGGACATCAACAGTCTGGACCGGGCGGTGAATATTCTGCTGGATGAGCGGATGAACAAATCCCTCAAGAAGTCCGAAGTCGCCCATCTGCGCGGCTGTCAGCAGCTGCTGTGGAAAATGCGGGATTCCCTCATCAGTATCTGCAGCATTGACACCACCCCAAGTCCTTCTCCCCAGAATCTGGAACGCATGCATGCCTTGGGCATGACTGAGACCAAAAATGAGAATATTCTTGCCGGTGTCTGTGATGAACGGGATACCGTGGTATTCAATTACTATCTGAATATTTTTCTGGATTCCAATGATTATCTCACGACACTGATTGATTTATGACCATGTAGCGGCCTCCCGGCTATTGCGGGAGGCTGTTTTGTTATGCCCGCAGGTTAAACCATGCGTTGCGTCCGGCATAATGCCCCTGTTCTCCCAGTTCTTCCTCGATGCGCAGCAGCTGATTGTACTTGGCAACCCGGTCTGTTCGGGAAGGTGCACCGGTCTTGATCTGTCCCGCATTCAGTGCCACCGCAAGGTCTGCAATGGTGGTATCCTCGGTTTCTCCGGAACGATGGGAAATGACAGCGGTATAACCAGCCCGGTTGGCTGCTGCCACCGCGTCCATGGTCTCGGTCAGTGTGCCAATCTGGTTTACCTTAACCAGAATCGAATTGGCAACGCCCATTTCAATGCCATGCTGCAGCCGGCTGGTATTGGTGACAAACAGGTCATCTCCTACCAGCTGCACCTTCTTACCCAGCAGCCCGGTGAGCTGTTTCCAGCCCTCCCAGTCCTCTTCTGCCAGGCCATCCTCCAGCGAGAGGATAGGATACTGCTCTGTCAGCCGTGCCCAGTATTCCACAAGCTGTGCACGGTTCATTTTTTTGCCCGCTTTTGGCAGCTGGTAATAGCCGCCTTCCTCCGGATGGTACCATTCCGATGCCGCCGCATCTATGGCAATCATAAAATCCGCACCGGGACGATAGCCCGCCTGTTCAATGGCCCGGACAATCAGTTCCAATGCTTCCTCATCCTGCCCCAGATCGGGAGCAAAGCCGCCTTCATCTCCCACGCCGGCTGCCGGTGTGCCGTTTTCCTTCAGCACGCCCCGCAATGTGTGGAATACTTCGGTACACTGCCGCAGCGCCTCATGAAAATCCGCCGCGCCTACCGGCATAATCATAAATTCCTGAATGTCCACATTATTGGAAGCATGGGCACCGCCGTTGAGAATGTTCATCATGGGTACCGGCAGAATTTTGGCGTTCACGCCGCCCAGATAGGCGTACAGCGGCAAACCAAGGGTCTGTGCTGCCGCCTTTGCCGCGGCAAGGCTGACACCCAGAATGGCATTGGCACCCAGACGGGATTTGTTTTCCGTGCCGTCCAGTTCGGTCATAATGCCGTCCAATTCCGGTTGATTGGTGGCATCCAGTCCCAACACGGCTTCCGCAATCTCTCCATTGACCGATTCCACCGCATGCAGGACACCTTTTCCGTTATATCGTTCCTTGTCTCCATCCCGCAGCTCACATGCCTCATACTGCCCGGTAGACGCACCGGATGGTACGGCAGCCCGTCCCATCACCAGTTCCTCCTCTCCACGGACAACGACCTCTACCTCGACGGTAGGATTGCCTCTGGAATCCAGAATTTCCCGTCCTGCTACATCTACAATCTCAATCGCCTGTTTCATGGTAATCTCCTTCTGCAAGGTTTTTGGACGGATGGGCTGCCGGGACATAAAAAAGCGGCAGACCGCAACAGCCCCTCCGCGGGAGCAAATTGCAATCTGCCGCAAAAAATCATCTGGTATCAGGTCATCAAAGGATCAGTCCATCAGGGACTTGCCATCCATCTCAGCCGGCTGAGGCAGGCCGAGTACCTGCAGCATGGTCGGAGCAATATCTGCCAGACGGCCTTCATGCAGGGTGCAGGGATAACCAACCACACAGAACGGAACCGGGTTGCAGGAATGTGCAGTGAACGGAGATACGCCGTCCTCCTCCAGCATCTGATCCGCATTGCCATGGTCTGCGGTAATCATTGCTACACCGCCCATTTCCAGAATGGCATCTACGGTCTTGCCAACACATGCGTCAACGGCTTCCACTGCCTTGACTGCTGCGTCAAAGACGCCGGTATGGCCAACCATATCACAGTTTGCATAGTTCAGGATGATGACATCAAACTTACCGCTCTTGATTTCCTCTACAACCTTGTCACATACCTTGTATGCACTCATTTCCGGCTGCAGGTCATAGGTTGCTACCTTCGGGGAAGCAATCAGGTCACGTTCCTCGTTCTTATACGGAGCCTCTACACCGCCATTGAAGAAGAAGGTAACATGGGCATACTTCTCAGTCTCGGCAATACGCAGCTGGGTCAGACCATTTTCTGCGATATACTTGCCAAAGGTATTGGTCAGCTCCTGGGGCTTGAATGCGATGTGCACATTCGGCATGGTTGCATCATACTGGGTCATGCAGACATAGTATACCGGGAAGCAGCCGTTTCTGCGCTCAAAGCCGGTGAACTCCGGATCCACGAAAGTACGGGTGATTTCACGGGCACGGTCCGGACGGAAGTTTGCAAAAATAATGGAATCATTTTCCTTGATGCATGCATCCTTGGTGATGACAACCGGAACGATGAATTCATCGGTTACGCCGGCATCATAGGATTTCTGCATTGCGTCAACCGGATCCGGATTGTATTCGCCTTCACCGTATACCATAGCGGAATATGCCTTGACAACACGCTCAAAACGGTTATCACGGTCCATGGCATAGTAACGGCCTTCGATGGTTGCGATCTGACCAACACCAAGCTCTTCCATCTTTGCCTTCAGCTGACGGATATAGTCAATGCCGGAGGTCGGCGGTACGTCACGGCCATCCATGAAGCAGTGTACAAATACCTTGGTCAGGCCATTCTTCTTTGCCAGCTCCAGCAGACCGAAGATGTGCTCAATATGGGAATGCACGCCGCCGTCACTCATCAGACCATAGATGTGCAGGGCACTGTCATGCTCCTTGCAGTTTGCAACCGCACCCAGGAATGCTTCATTCTCAAAGAATGGACCATCCTGAATCTGCTTGGTGATGCGGGTCAGCTCCTGATATACCACGCGGCCTGCGCCGATGTTGGTATGACCTACCTCACTGTTGCCCATCTGACCATCCGGCAGACCAACGTCCAGACCGGAAGCACCCAGCTGGGTGGTGGGGTTCTCGTTAAAGATACGAGCCAGGTTCGGATGTTTTGCAGCATGGATTGCATTGCCCATATCGCTGGTGCGCAGGCCAAAGCCGTCCATAATAATGAGTATTAACGGTTTTTTCATAATTAACCTCGTTTCTCAAAAATAACGTGTTTGCGGAAAGGGGAAGGGATTTCATTGCCGGAGGGTTCTCAGGATACTGCCACAAATTTCTCAACAAACAACAATGCCCTGAAAAACAGCATATCGGCGGACTACCCGATGATGAAGCAGCCCGCCGATGATACATTCTGAAAAATTATTCTGCTGCCGGAACCGGATCCTGTGCAGCTTCGATGATAGCGCAGAAGTCCGGAGCCTTCAGAGAAGCACCGCCGATGAGGCCGCCGTCAACGTCCGGCTTGCTCAGCAGCTCAGCTGCGTTCTTAGCGTTCATGGAACCACCGTACTGGATAGTGATTGCACGTGCAGCACGAGCACCATACAGCTCTCTCAGGCAGTCACGGATTGCAGAGCAAACCTCGTTAGCCTGGTCAGCAGTAGCAGTCTTGCCGGTGCCAATAGCCCAGATCGGCTCGTAAGCGATGACAACCTTCTTGATGTCATCAACAGATACGCCCTGAACAGCACACTTAACCTGCTTGCGAACGATTTCAGACCAGATGTCCTGCTCGCGCTCAGCCAGAGACTCGCCAACGCAAACGATCGGGCGGAAGCCTGCTTCCAGAGCAACCTTTACCTTCTTGTTTACGGTCTCGTCGGTTTCTGCAAAGTACTGACGGCGCTAAGAATGACCGAAGATAACATACTTTACGCCGCAATCCTTCAGCATGTCAGCGGAAACTTCACCTGTGTAAGCGCCCTTCGGCTCGAAATGCATGTTCTCAGCGCCGATAGCGATCTTGGAGCCCTTTGCAGCCTTAACAGCGGTCGGGATGTCAACGTACGGTACGCACAGTACCATCTCACACCACTTTACCTTGCTGACCATCGGCTTCAGCTCTTCGATC
>CAMBYS010000030.1 GCA_945872165.1 uncultured Clostridia bacterium
TGGAATTCTTCGGGAGCATACCCTTAACAGCCAGCTCCACTGCCAGTTCCGGACGCTCAGCCATGAGGGTCTTGTACTGGGTTTCCTTCAGACCACCGATCCAGCCGGAATGTCTGCGGTAGTACTTCTGTACCAGCTTGTTGCCGGTCAGTACTGCCTTGGATGCATTGATAACGATTACGTAATCGCCAGTGTCAACATTAGGGGTGAACTCTACCTTATGCTTGCCGCGAAGGAGAGCTGCTACAGTGGCTGCGGTGCGACCCAGCGGCTTGTCTGCTGCGTCAACGATATACCACTTGCGGTCGATATTTTCAGCCTTAGCCATGAAAGTGGACATGATCTAACCTCCGATTAAAGTTTTATCTGAATTTTTCATTCACGAAGTTATTTTTTCCCGAAAAACCATACTTTTTCTGTTTTCAGGTGCTCTAATGTTATACCATATCTAAAAATCAAAGTCAACACATTTTTTGAAGATTTTAATTTTCCCCGGAACGATCTCGTGTTTTCTTTGATTTTCTCTGTTTTTCTCTTAAATGCTCCATTCCCATTTTCTTTTTTTCACTGTACAACCGTTTCTTCCTCCGCTATAATAAACGGGATAACGATGGGAAAAAAGTACCGTCAGGAGGAGAATTTATGCAGAAAATGCTGTCTTATGTCCGCCGTGCGGTGGATCAGTATCATATGATTGAAGATGGGGATGTCATCGCTGTCGGTGTTTCCGGCGGCAAGGATTCCCTGGCGCTGTTGGCGACGTTGGCGAATTTACGCCGGTTTTATCCGAAAAAATTTGAATTAAAAGCGATTACACTGGAAATGGGCTATGAAGAAATGGATTTTACTCCAGTCGCTGAGCTGTGCAAAAAACTGGATGTGGAATACATTACCCGCCAGACCGATATCAAAACCATTGTCTTTGATATTCGGCAGGAAGAAAATCCCTGTTCCCTGTGCGCGAAAATGCGCCGCGGTGCGCTTAATGACACCGCCAAGCAATGCGGCTGTAATAAGGTTGCGCTGGGACATCATTATGATGATGTCATTGAAACCGTCATGATGTCCTTATTATATGAAGGGCGGTTTAACTGCTTCCTGCCTATGACCTATTTAAACCGCCGTGATATCACGGTAATCCGTCCCATGATTTATGCTCCGGAAGCTTATATCAAGTCTCTGGTACGCCGTCTGGAGCTGCCAGTGGTACATAATCCCTGTCCGGCTGACGGCAATACCAAACGGGAGGAAATCAAACAGCTGATCCGTACCCTGGAGCATCAGAACCATGGTGTCCGCCAGCGTATTTTCGGCGCAGTCCAGCGGTATCCGCTGCGGGGCTGGGGCATGGATGAATCCGTAAAATAAAAAAAGAGGCACCCTCTGCACCGTACGGAACAGGGAGTGCCTTTTGTTATACCGTTTTATGAATTGCCGCTGGTGGGAACATAGGGAATGATTTTCTTTGCCAGCTCGGAAACCGTCATGGTCTGCAGCCAGACACGTCCCGGTCCCCGCAGAGTGGACAGGAATAAGCCTTCCCCTCCGAACAGGATATTTTTAAAGCCCTTTACCATTTCTGCCGAATACTGTACGGAGCTTTCAAATGCCGCAATATTGCCGGAATCCACCCGGATGACCTCTCCCGGTGCAAGATCCATTTCACATACACTGCCGTCCATTTCACAGAATACCGCACCATTGCCGCTGAATTTCTGCAAAATAAAGCCTTCCCCGCCGAATAAGCCGCCCTTTACCCCTCTGGTAAAGAAGGTGGACAGCTCCACCGACTGCTCTGCACACAGAAAGGCACCCTTCTGTGCAATGATTTCATATCCCGGACGGATATTGAACTTGACAATCTGTCCCGGCATGGTGGCGGCAAAGGTCACCTCATCATTCTGTCTGGTTGCCGTAAAGGTTGCCATAAACAGCGATTCACCGGAAAAAATCCGTCCAAATGCCCCGCCGAGACCGCCGCGCATGTTGGTATCCATTTTTACACCGCCAGTCATCCAGCTCATACCGCCGGACTGGGTGTACACGCTTTCGCCCTGATCCAGCTGGATAGTCACAGCAGGCATCATATCGCCAAAAATTTTATACCGCATGGTTTCCCCTCCTCGTTCTCTTTCTGTCTCATTCCATCGGTGCATACCGATTCTGCTGCTATCATTATATCGTATTTCCTGTTATATGCCAATGCTTTTCATAAGGAACTGCGGGCATCCATGTTGTTTACAAACAGAAAAACAGGACCATCCATCAGGACAGTCCTGTCTTTTGGTATTGTATTATCGCGCAGAAGTGTGTTACTTCAGATGCACGGTGTTGATATCCACCAGCTCGCAGGACTGGATGCGTGTATCGCCCTCCAGACACCGCAGCAGTGCGTTAGCGGTATCAATTGCCGTCAGGCACGGGATTGCATGCTCGACGGTAGAACGGCGGATGCGTACCGAACCCAGCTCCGGATGACGGCCCTTGACCGAGGTGGCAATGACATAATCAATGTCGCCGGATTCAATCAGGTCAATCATATTCGGAGACGGTTCATCTACATTGCGTACCGCATTGGTTGCGACCATGTGACGGTTGAGGACGTTTGCCGTACCGGTGGTTGCGTACAGCTCAAAGCCCAGTTCGCTGAAGCGTTCTGCTACCTGGATAATTTCCTGCTTGTCCGCATCACGGACGGAAATCAGAATCTTGCCCTTCTTCTTCATCTCATAGCCTGCACCCATCATGCCCTTGAGAAGCGCCTCACGGAATGAGGTGGATACACCCAAAACCTCACCGGTAGACTTCATTTCCGGTCCCAGCTGGGTATCCAGTCCACGCAGCTTCTGGAAGGAGAATACCGGAACCTTAACCGCATAATGCTTGCATTCCGGATACAGTCCGGTGCCCCAGCCCATATCCTTCAGCTTTTCGCCAAACATGCAGCGGGTTGCCAGATCTACCATCGGTACACCGGTGATCTTGGAGATATAAGGAATGGTACGGGAAGAACGGGGGTTAACCTCGATGACATATACCTCATCATTGTACAGAACAAACTGGATGTTAACCAGACCCAGAACTGCCAGCTCCTTGGACAGCTTCTTGGTGTAATCAATGATGGTCTGCTTGTGCTTTTCTTCAATGCTGATGGATGGATAGACGGAAATCGAGTCACCAGAATGAATGCCGGCACGCTCCATATGCTCCATGATACCCGGAATCAGGATATCTTCTCCATCACAGATGGCATCAACCTCAATCTCACGGCCCATCAGATACTTATCGACCAGTACCGGATTTTCAATCTTGGTACGGGTGATAACCTGCATATATTCCCGGATATCCTCTTCCTTATAGGCAATTTCCATGCCCTGACCGCCCAGAACGTAGGACGGACGTACCAGAACCGGATAACCCAGTTTGTCAGCAACCTCTACTGCTTCTTCTTCGGTAAATACAGTATCACCCTTGGCCCGGGGGATACCGGTCTTGTTCAGGATGACATCGAACTTTTCACGGTCCTCTGCCGCATCAATGCTCCATGCCGGCGTGCCCAGAATCGGTACACCCAGCTTTTCCAGATGTCCTGCCAGATTGATGGCAGTCTGACCGCCAAACTGTACAATGGCTGCATCCGGCTTTTCCGCGTTGACGATACCGGTGATATCCTCCGGTGTCAGCGGCTCGAAATACAGGCGGTCTGCCGTATCAAAGTCCGTGGATACGGTTTCCGGGTTGTTGTTGACGATGATGGTCTCACAGCCCAGCTGCTGCAATGCCCATACGGAATGAACCGAGCAGTAGTCGAACTCAATGCCCTGACCGATACGGATCGGACCGGAGCCAAGTACCATAACCTTCTTCTTGCCGGTTGCCGGCTTGACCTCGGTTTCCTCATCAAAGGTGGAGTAATAATAGGGCGTTTCTGCCTCAAATTCTGCCGCACAGGTATCTACCGTCTTATAAACCGGCATGCGTACCAGACTGCCCACTTCCTTTTTGGACAGACGCTCAATCACCTTATCGGTAAAGCCCATCTTCTTTGCTGCCAGATACAGCGGCTCATCCAGCTGCTCTGCCTGCTCCAGTGCATGCTCCATGTCAATGATGCGCATAAAGCCATGGAGGAACCAGGTGTCAATCCTGGTAATATCATGTACTTCCTCAATGGTCATGATACCACGGCGGAATGCCTCACAGATAGAGAAAATACGCTCGAAATCACAGGTCTTAACCTTTTCAATAACTTCCTCGTCGCTCAGCTTGGCAATCAGCGGCATGGACAGGGAGTCAACCTTCATTTCAATGGACCGGGCTGCCTTCATCAGCGCTGCTTCAAAGCTGTTGGAGATGGACATTACCTCACCGGTTGCCTTCATCTGGGTACCCAGGCTCTTGTCCGCATACACGAACTTATCAAAAGGCCAGCGGGGGAACTTGACAACACAGTAGTCCAGTGTCGGCTCAAAGCAGGCTACCGTCTTACCGGTAACCGCATTGGTCAGCTCATCCAGACCATAGCCTACGGCAATCTTTGCCGCAATCTTGGCAATCGGATAACCGGTTGCCTTGGAAGCCAGTGCGGAGGAACGGGATACACGGGGATTTACTTCGATAACCGCATATTCAAAGGAATCCGGATTCAGGGCAAACTGTACGTTACAGCCGCCTTCAATGCCCAGCTCGGTGATGATCTTCAGTGCGGAGGTACGCAGCATCTGGTACTCATAATCACACAAGGTCTGGCTCGGTGCCACAACAACCGAGTCGCCGGTGTGCACGCCAACCGGGTCAATGTTTTCCATGTTGCAGACGGTGATGACATTGCCCTTGCCGTCACGCATGACTTCGTATTCGATTTCCTTCCAGCCTGCAATACATTTCTCAACCAGAATCTCATCTACACGGGAATACAGGATACCGGAAGCTGCAATCTCACGCAGCTCATCCCAGGTATAAGCAATACCGCCGCCGGTACCGCCCAAAGTATATGCCGGACGGATGATAACCGGCAGACCGATTTCTTCGGTAAAAGCTACCGCATCTTCTACGCTGTGAACGACCTTGGAGGCAATGATCGGCTCATGGATCTTCTCCATGGTATCCTTAAACATCTGACGGTCTTCTGCCTTGTCGATGGTGGTGGGGTTGGCACCCAGCAGCTTGACGTTATATTCATCCAGGAAGCCGCTTGCCACCAGATCCATGGCAATATTCAGACCGGTCTGTCCGCCCAGTGTGGGCAGAATGGAGTCCGGACGTTCTTTTTTGATGATTTCCTGTACACAGGGAATGGTCATCGGTTCAATATAAACCTTATCTGCCATTGCCTTGTCGGTCATAATGGTTGCCGGGTTGGAGTTAACCAGAACAACCTCCAGACCTTCTTCCCGCAGCGCACGGCATGCCTGTGTGCCTGCATAGTCAAATTCTGCTGCCTGACCGATGACAATCGGACCGGAGCCAAGTACCATTACCTTATGAATATCCTGACGCAGCGGCATTACTGAGCGCCTCCCTTCTTCTCATCCATGAGTGAAACAAACTGATCAAACAGATATGCGGTGTCCTGAGGACCCGGCTTTACCTCCGGATGATACTGCACCGTGAAGATCGGCGCATGCAGATGTTCAATTCCCTCACAGGTATTGTCATTCAGATTGATATGGCTGACCCGTGCAATCGCCGGATCAACCGTCTCACCCAGTACGGCATAGCCATGGTTCTGGCTGGTAATATAGGTGCGGTCCTTTGCCAGATCCTTTACCGGATGGTTGACACCGCGATGGCCAAAGACCATTTTCTGGGTCTTTGCACCGATGGACAGTGCCAGCAGCTGATGTCCCAGACAAATACCGAAAATCGGCATGCCGGAAGCGGTGAGCTGCTTCAGATTTTCAATGATTTCCGTGTTTTCCATCGGGTCGCCAGGGCCATTGGACAGCATGATGCCATCGTAACCGCCATTCAGAATTTCTTCCGGTGCAGTACAAGCCGGCAGAATGGTGACTTCACAGCCCCGTGCACACAGTTCCCGCTGGATGTTGCGCTTGACGCCGAAATCCAGCAGCGCAACCCGGTGTTTGAACTCGCTGGTTGCCGGGCAAACCTGCGGCTGATCAATGGTTACTGTTTTTACCGCATTGGTCACCTTGTATGCCTTCATTTCTGCAAGCTGCTCCTCGGTAGGCTCATAGCCTTCGGAATACAGAATGCCATTCATGACACCGCTGCTGCGCAGGATACGGGTCAGACGACGGGTATCAATGCCAGCCAGTCCCACAATGCCTTCCTTTTTCAAATAGGCATCCAGAGAGCGGTCACAGCGCCAGTTGGACGGATATGCACATGCTTCGCGCATGATAAAGCCGGATACCCAGCACTTGCGCGACTCAAAATCATCCGCATTCAGACCATAGTTGCCGATCAGCGGATAGGTCATGCAGACAGCCTGTCCATAATAGGACGGATCTGTCAGAACTTCCTGATAACCGGCCATACCGGTGTTGAATACGATTTCTGCAATGGATACGCCCTCTGCACCGACGCTGACGCCTTCAAACAGCGTTCCGTCAGCCAGCAGGAGATAGGCCTTCTTCAAGTTCCAAACACTCCTTTTTTTATCAAAGAAACAATAAATACTTTTGCTAAATCAACGACAGGGATTTACCGGATCGCACTGACAATGTCATCACGCATGCGGATTGCCTCCTGGCGTGCAGCCTCCTGATAATCCAGATCACACTTCTTCCATGCACACATGATGCCGCGGGAAGAATTGACAATGGCACCCAGACCATCCGGATTGAATGCATTGGCAATGTCCTTTGCGGTTGCACCCTGTGCACCATAGCCCGGTACCAGGAAATAGCTGTGAGGGATAATCTGACGGATGATCTTCTGTTCCTCCGGATAGGTAGCACCTACAACAGCACCAACCTGGGAATAACCACAGTCAGTCATCAGCTCTGCACCCCATTCCGCAACCTTTTCTGCCATGCGGACATACAGCGGCTGGTCACCCATCAGCTTGTTCTGGAATTCACCGGAGGACTTATTGGAGGTCTTGACCAGCACATAAATGCCGCGGTCACGGTTCTGACACTCCGTCAGGAACGGATTGATGCCATCGGTACCCAGGTACGCGTTGACGGTGCAGGAATCACAGTCATATACCGGCAGGCTTTCGCCGCATACCTCGCTGCAGCCCAGATATGCCTGTGCGTAGGCGGTGGCAGTGGCACCGATATCATTGCGCTTGATGTCCGCAATGACATACATGCCCTTTTCATGGGCATATGCCACGGTATCCCGCAGGACAGCTGCACCCTCCGGTCCCAGCAACTCATAATAAGCAGCCTGGGGCTTGATTGCCGGCACAATATCATGCAGGGCATCAATCAAACCCTTGTTGAACTCCAGCATGCTGGCTGCGGCAGCCTTCAGGGTCTTGCCATATTCCGCTACATATTTATCGGTAACATATGCCGGAATATATTCCAGACGTGCGTCCAGACCTGCGACCGTTGGATTGTTCTTTTCCTTAATCTTGTTTACCAGTGTGTTCACAGACATAGTAGGTTCCTCCTGTTTTTTTCATTCTTCCGCAGCGCCGGTCAGAATCACAACGCTGTCTTTCCCATCAAATTCCTTCATATTGACACGGACGGTCTCCACACGGGAGGTAGGCAGATTCTTTCCCACAAAATCCGGCCGGATTGGCAGCTCCCGATGTCCGCGGTCAATCAGTGCCGCCAGCTGAATCCGCTGTGCCCGTCCCATATGCAGCACCGCTTCCATAGCGGCACGGACAGTTCGTCCGGTATATAATACATCATCTACAATAATGACGGTTTTATTGGAGATATTCTCAATTTCCGGAAGGGAAACACAATCTTTTCCCACTGGCTTGTCATCCCGGAAGCCGGTAATATCCAGTGAAATGACCTGCGGACAGGTGCCTTCCACTTCGGTAATTTTTGCTGCCATCCGCTCTGCCAGAAATACACCGCGTGTGCGCACACCTGCCAGAACCAGGTTGGATGCGCCATGATTGCATTCAATGATTTCATAGGAAATCCGGTTGATTGCACGCCGCATGGCTCCTTCATCCATAATTTCCGCTTTTTTGACCTGCTCCATCCACAATCCTCCCGTCTGTCAGAAAATAAAAAAACGGCCTTGCCCGCACCTCAGACGGGAAGCCGTAACGCTACAGAGATAGTCTTTCCCCTATCCTGCAGTTACTGTATCCGAACGCCTTGCTGAACTCACGGGAACAGCGTTAAAGGTGCTTTTTTCTGTTCTTTATTATATAACGGGCATGCCATTTTGTAAACCGATTTCCCCCGCAAACTTTCCGTCAGAATGCACAGGATATGACATTTTTCTTCCATTTTTTTGTTTATGTACGTAAATCAATACAAAATATCCAGTTTTTCGGCAATTTCCGCATAAAACCAGCCGCACTGCACATACTACAACTGCACAAGCGGAAAGGTGGAATGATCGAATATGCAAACAGGTATGTTTACAGCCGGCATCCTGACCGGACTTGCCGGTGCAGCAGCTGCCGCCATGGCAATCAATTATAAGCTTGCCGGAACCAGTGCCGGTCAGACCGTATCCCGCACGGCACATCGTACTGCCGGCATGGTAGGCCAGATGGCACAGGACGCGGCGGATACCGTGGATCGGTTCGTGGACTGACGGCAAAACAGCCGGCGACAATCAAGTCGCCGGCTGTTCCTTATGCTTCCAGAAAACAATTGATCATTTCATCCAACTCTTCAATCAGACCTTCTCCGGTCATGCCATCCACACCCTGAAGCCACAGATTCATGCAGCCAATCACACCGCAGGACATATACCGGCAGTGATAGGGACGGCTCTGTATTGCATCTGTGCTTTTCAGCTGTATACTGGTCTTGGTGACCACGTCCTCAATGACCTTTGTAAATTTTGCCTGCAGACCACTGTCTGAATTGCTCTGGAACAGCGTCCGAACCAGAAACTTCTGATCCTCCACAAAGCTGACTGCCTGTTCCAGCATAGGTCTGGCGGAATAATTTTCCTTTGTGGGCTGATAGCTGGAAAGCACTTCCTGAAATTCCTGTACCAGCTCATCCTCAATTTTCTCCCGCAGGTCATATGTATCTGTATAATGAAAATAAAAGGTGCCCCGGTTCAGATCTGCCCGATCGGTAATTTCCTTTACCGTGATATCTTTAAAATCCTTTTCGTTCATCAGTTCTGCAAGGGCCTGACGCAGCAGGCGTTTGGTTCTGCGAATTCTTCTGTCTTCTTTTTGTGCTGCCATTACCAATGCCTCCTGTACATATTATCGTTTTTATCTTTGGCTGTATTATACTATACATGATGCCGTAAATCAACAGATTCGACTCTTTTTTCACGGTAAAACCCGTTTTCTGTCATCCTGCAAAATAAAAAAAGTTCACACACAGCTTTTTTCCGACAGAACCCGCGGCAGGATTGCTGTAAGCTGTAATTACAGATTATGTATTGATTTTTCCCGAGCAAAGTGATAAAATAATCGCATGCAGGTATAGTTCACCGGTAGAACGGCAGCTTCCCAAGCTGCATAAGCGGGTTCGACTCCCGTTACCTGCTCCATATTTTTCAAGCCTGTAAGTGTTGTTTCTCTTCACTTACAGGCTTTTTTGTGCACTTTTTATCCCTAGAATTATGCATATGTCTTGTTTGTGCATAACAAATAAGCTGCTCTTCTCTGCCTGCGGATTGAGCCAATGATTGACGCGATAAAGATTCTGTCACGTTTTCCAACTTCGGCTTGACCGCTGACCCTTCATTATATATACTATGAATATAGCCATTGCTGATGTTTGCTGCGGCTGCGGACGCTGTCCGTACCTGTGGCATTAATGCAGTACTCTTGGGCATTAGGTCCCTTGCCTGCTGCAACAAAGCCATGGCTTTTTCTTGATTCCAGCAGAGAATGTCTTTGCCTCAGCTTTTGAACTACCTGCGTTTTCTGCGCTGGCGTCGCTCGTCTTCCAAAACCAAGGCTTGCAAGTTTTTTAGGTAATCGTTCTCCGCACGCAGCCGCTGCACTTCGGCCAGCAGATCTTCTTCTACCTTTTTCGGCAGCGTCTTTGGACGCCCGGTGCTGCCGCGGCCCCGACGCTCAATGGCAAACCCTTCTGGTCCTTCTGTCAGGTAGATTCTCTCCCAGTCCTGCACTCGTTTGTGACGAATCCCAAACCGTTCTGCGGTTTCACTGTAGCTCAGTTTCTCTTCCTGCATGGTTTCTACTACCAGTTTCTTAAATTCTGGTGTATATCTTTTGTTTGGTACTCCTTTTGGCATAGTAAACACCCCATTCATTAGATAGTATATCATACTGTCTAACAAATGGGGTGCAGTTCACACCGGCTGCTTCCCTGTATTACCTGCATCAACTGCATTTGTCTGTTGTCCTTACAGCCCGTAGCGCAGCCACAGAATTGCTGTGGAAATCACGAGAACCATAATAGTTACCGGCAGCATGCTCTTGCAGTATCTTGACCAGCCGACCCGATAGCCATGCCGTTCTACCACAGAAATGCCAACCACATTGGCTGATGCGCCCACCGGCGTTGCACTGCCGCCAATGTCTGTACCAATGGCCAAAGCCCATGCCAGAACCGACATTTCTGCACTGGATGTCAATGCCAAGGTCTTGATAACCGGTATCATTGTAGCGGCAAACGGAATATTGTCTACCAATGCACTGGTCACTGCGGAAACCCAGACGATAATGACAACCATAATCATGGGCTTGCCCCCGCTGATTGTCTCAATAAAACCTGCAATGTTTTCCAGAATTCCCGTCTGCTCCAGACCGCCGACTGCCATAAACAAACCGATAAAGAATAAAATGGTCTTATAGTTTACACTTTTTATAATTTCTGCCACATTCTTTAGTCCGGCACAGAGCAGCGTGACCACGATGGTTCCCACGCCAATCAGTGCAACGGTAAACCCGGTCTGCGCATGGGTAATGAGCAATACCACCACTGCCAGGAAAATAATCCAGCTTCGGATAAATCCAGCCCGGTCCGTAATGGCTTCCGAAGGTTCCGGACAATGCTGCTGCAGATGTCCTGCCTGTGCCTGCTGTGCAGCACGCAGTTCCTTGCCGAATACCAGATAAAAATATACAATGGTAAAAATCAGTGAAATTCCGGCAATGATACCGGTATTCAGGATGAAATCCGAAAAGGAATATCCCAGTGACGTACCGATGATGATGTTCGGCGGATCACCGCACATGGTGGCGGAACCACCCAGATTGGCACAGAATACTTCTGCCAGAATGACCGGTACCGGGTCAAATTTCAACAGCCGTGCCAATTCTACCGTCACTGCTGCCAGAAACAGGATTACGGTAATGCTGTCAATAAACATTGCCAGACCTGCTGACAGGATCATAAAACAGATAAAAATCGGTATGATATGATATCGAACTGCCTTTGCAATGGTAATGCACAGCCATCGGAAAAATCCTGTGATTGCCATGCCATGTACCATAATCATCATACCAATAATGAAAAAGATGGTTGACCAGTTGATACCGACAGATTCCTTCGCCAATCCATGGGGATCATACCAGAATTCTGCTGTAAAAATTCCCTGCAGGTTCAAGGTTTGCCACATGGCCTCTGTACTATGCATGCAGATACCAAAAACCAGAATAAACATCAGACAGCCACTTACCAATGCGACAATATGCCGTTCAATCTGTTCCCAGATAATCAGGGCAAACATCACAATAAAAATCAAAGCTGCAACAATTTGTGCTGCCATAGTATCCATCTCCCTTCCGGAGAATGATCCCCTGATTGTTCATGAAGCAAAAAACGATCCATATAGTGTTAAAAAATAACTCCTTTTCTGCTAATCTGACACAATCAGGGCCTAATCCTCGTTCTTTTTGTTACGAATGATAAACAAATGATCCATTCGTATTGTATCAACCCCTCTGGGTTTTGTCAAGTAAATCGCTAAAGCTGTAGTTTGTGGAATCCTGTCATACGGTTGCTTCTCAAGCATACAGGTAAAATTCCTGTTACAGTCCTCATTTTTTGTGCGAATTGACTGGAAATACGTGCTTGCTTTTGGTATACTATAGGTAATGTTAATATTACTTTGACTGAGTACAAAGGATTGGTGAAATATAGAATGAAATTAAGTCTTGAAAATCTGGAAAAGAAAGTAAACTGGCAGGGCTACCGTCTCCCGGATTATGATATCCAGGCCATGCGCGAAAAAACCCGCGAAAATCCGACCTGGCTGCATTTTGGCGCAGGCAATATTTTCCGTGCTTTCCCGGCAGTTCTGGTACAGCGTATGCTGACCGCAGGTCTGACTGACAAGGGTATTATCTGCTGTGAAGGATATGATGAGGAAATCATTGACCGGGCTTATCGTCCCTTTGACAATCTGTCCCTGTGTGTTACCCTGTATGCTGACGGCGCACTCAAAAAGGAAGTGGTCGGATCCATCGCGGAATCTCTCAAGCTGAGCGTGGATAGTGACCGCGTTGCTGAGATTTTCTGCAATCCTTCCCTGCAGATGGTTTCTTTCACCATTACAGAAAAGGCATATATCCTGCGTGATTCCGAAAATAACTATCATGCGGATGTACAGGAGGATATGGACAATGGTCCGGATGACTGCCATAGCTTCATGGGCAAGCTGGCAAGCCTTTGCCTGAAGCGTATGCATGCCTGCGGTACGCCGCTTTCCCTGGTTTCCATGGACAACTGCTTCAATAACGGTCATCGTCTGCAGCGTGCGATGCTGGAAATCATCAATAGCTGGTTCCAGAAGGGTAAAATCGACGGCACCGAATTTGCTTACCTGACCGGTCGTATTTCCTTCCCGCGTACCATGATTGATAAAATTACGCCGTTCCCGAACCCGAAAATCGCTGCTGTGCTGCGTGCTGATGGTTTGGATATGGTAAAGCCGATTAAAACTGCCAAGGGCTCCAAGGTTGCCTGCTTCGTCAATACGGAATCTCCGCAGTACCTGCTGATGGAGGATGTATTCCCCAATGGACATCCGCCGCTTGAGCAGCTGGGCATTATCTTCACCTCCGGTCGTATTGTGGAAAAGAGCATGGAAATGAAGGCTTGCTCTACTCTGAACCCGATGGATACTGCAATGGCAGCTTTCGGCTCGCTGCTGGGCTATGAAACCATCAACTGCACGGTACGGGATGAGGATATCTGCACCTTTATCACCAACCTGAGCCATCTGGAATGCATGCCGTTGGGTGCAGACCCGGGCGTTCTGGATCCGGATGAATTTGTACATGAGATCCTGACCATTCGCTATCCGAATCCATATCTGAATGATACCTGTGCACGTATTATGACCGATACCTCTCGTAAGGTAAGCACCCGTTATGGTGTCATCCTGAGCAATTATTATAATTCTCCGGTTCCGATGCATCGTGTATCCCATCTGCGCTTTATCCCGCTTGCCATTGCTGCATGGCTGCGTTACCTGATTGGCGTAGATGACAACGGCGATCCGATGGAACTGAGCCCGGATCCGCTGCTGGAATCCCTGCAGAAGAAGCTGTCCGGCATCCAGCTGGGTGGCGAAGCAACCTATGAGCAGCTGTATCCGATCCTGTCTGACCGTACCCTGTTTGGTCTGAATACCTTCGAGGTCGGCTGCGGCGAACGCATCATTGATTTCTTCAACCAGATGATTGCCGGTCCGGGCGCAGTACGTGCTACTCTGCACCGTTATTGCGATGATAAGGACACCGATCTGCTGATTTAACCATACTTTCCCCTACTTTTCTTTTTGAGGAAAAGAAAAGTAGGCAAAAGAAAACCTTTTTCTGCGCTCCCGCGCATTGCAAACATGCCGGACGAACGGTCCGTCAGTTTGCCCGTCGAACGTAACTGTATACAAAAAGCCATTGCCCGCGGGCAATGGCTTTTCATTTGTCTGACCACCATGTCCTGACTGGCATATCGTGAAAAAAAGAAAAAACCGCAGGTTTCCGAAAAAACCTGCGGTAATTGGCTTGATTGTAAAAATGATGTAAGAAACTTACTTCAGCTCTACAGTTGCACCAGCGTCTTCCAGCTGCTTCTTGATGTCCTCAGCCTCTTCCTTAGAAGCGCCTTCCTTGATGGTGGACGGCAGCTCGTCAACCTTAGCCTTAGCTTCCTTCAGGCCCAGGCCGGTGATGCCACGAACAACCTTGATAACGCCGATCTTCTTGTCGCCTGCGTTGGTCAGGACAACGTCGAACTCAGTCTTCTCTTCTGCAGCAGCAGCTTCGCCGCCTGCAGCAGCACCTGCTACAGCAACCGGAGTAGCGGATACGCCGAATTCTTCTTCCAGAGCCTTAACCAGCTCAGCCAGTTCCAGAACCTTCAGTTCCTTGACAGCATCAATAATTTCATTGACAGTCATGGTAGTAACCTCCATATTTTCAAAGTTAAATGTGTGAAATGTGGGAATCAGCTTCCCTGTGTGCAGAACTTATTCTGCAGCTTCTTCTGCAGCCTCGGTCTTGCCAACCAGAGTGGATACCAGAGCTTCCTGGTCTGCCTCACCCTTTTCTGCGATTGCGTTAAGCGCAATAGCCAGCTGCATAATCGGATAGTTGAAGCTGTAGAGGGTCTGTGCAATGAGCACTTCCTTGCTCGGCAGCTTAGCCAGCTCTTCGATCTTGGATACCGGTACAACAGCACCCTCGAGGAAACCGGTCTTAATAGAGAAGTTGTCATGATCCTTAGCGAACTTAGCCAGAATCTTTGCCGGAGCTACAACGTCTTCAGAAGCAATTGCAATAGCAGTAGTGCCATTGAGATGCTCAATCATGCCATCGAAGCCAACTTCCTGAGCGGCAAACTTCAGCATGGTGTTCTTAACAACGGAGTACTCAACACCGTTCTCACGCAGCTCCTTACGAAGAGCTGTATCGTCAGCAACGTTGATACCCTTATAGTCAACCAGAACGCCAGCCGGGGAATTCTTGATCTTTTCAACCAGAGAAGCAACCTGTGCCTTCTTCTGTTCCAGAACCTTTGCGTTAGGCATAGTCTGTTTCACCTCCATAAAAATGATAGGGACATGAAGAAATGCCCTTCTGCTCAAAGACAGAAGGGCATGAATAATCATTCGATGTGTTTCATCGCATGCTTGCCTCGGCAGGATGGCAGTAGCCGGTTAGGATGGTTGTCCATCTCCTGCTGTCTTTGAACGAGCTATTATATTATAACAGCCCATTCCAAACCTGTCAAGGGCTTTTTGAAAAATTAATTAGTTATTGCCAATCTTAGCAGCGTTAACCTTGACACCCGGGCCCATGGTCGATGCAACGACGCAGGAGCGGATGTACTGGCCCTTAGCTGCAGCCGGCTTTGCCTTGATGATAGCGTTCATCAGGGTGTTGAAGTTTTCGCTCAGCTTTTCCACACCGAAGGAAGCCTTGCCGATCGGGCAATGGATGATGTTGGTCTTGTCCAGACGGTACTCGATCTTACCAGCCTTAGCGTCCTTAACAGCCTTAGCAACGTCCATGGTAACGGTGCCAGCCTTCGGGTTCGGCATCAGGCCCTTCGGACCCAGAACACGGCCCAGACGGCCAACCAGACCCATCATATCCGGGCTTGCAATAACAACGTCGTAGTCGAAGAAGTTTTCCTTCTGGATACGCTGAACCATATCCTCAGCGCCTACGAACTCAGCGCCAGCGTCGAGAGCTGCCTGTGCCTTATCGCCCTTAGCGAAAACAAGTACGCGAACATTCTTACCGGTGCCGTTCGGCAGAACGATAGCGCCGCGAACCTGCTGGTCAGCATGACGGGAGTCAACGCCCAGCTTTACGTGGATTTCTACAGTTTCATCAAACTTAGCCTTAGCGGTCTTCAGGACCATGTCCATAGCTTCGTCAGTGTCATAGAGCTTGCTGCGGTCTACGAGCTTTGCGCTCTCAATATACTTTTTACCTTTGCGCACGATAAATATCCTCCTTTAGTGGTTAATTCGGAACCTCTGTTCCTCCCACCAGACGGCACAAGCTGCCGTCAAGCAAATGAATAAAAATAACTCAGGTCGCCTGAGAATTACTCAGCGACAGTGATGCCCATGGAACGGGCGGTGCCTGCGATCATGCTCATGGCAGCTTCCAGAGAAGC